>JAWOFY010000397.1:0-5357 GCA_046497285.1 Candidatus Hydrogenedentota bacterium | reverse complement strand
CCGAAAGCGAGCCAGGTGAACAGCCCCTTGAGGTAGCCGGTGAATTCGTTGTAGTAACTCACCGTTTGAACCAGGTTCGCCCGAAGGACAAAGAAACCGCTGTTGGAGTCGGGGAATTGAAAGCCGGTGAGGTGACGCGTGAACCACCGGGCCAGCCGGGCTAACACCCGCATGTGCCATGGACTTCCCTGGCGCGAACGCATGCCGAACACGATATCATAGCCTTCCCGAACTTTGTCTAGAGCGGGGGGGATGTTTTCAGGAGGGACCTCCATATCGGCGTCCATTAGAACGACTTCTTGCCCTTTCGCGAACCGCAAGCCGGCGGTCAACGCCATCTGCTGGCCGAAATTGCGGATGAACCGGATAGCGCACATGCGGCTGTCTTCTTCACAAAACTGGCGAATCACCGGCCATGAGCCATCGGTGCTGCCATCGTCCACGAAGATAATCTCGAACGGCGTTTCCATTCGTTCCAAGACAGGGACGAGTTCCTCGCGCAACGGCGGAAGGCATTGCTCCTCGTCATAAACTGGGATCACCACGCTGAGCGCCGGCGTCTGTGTGTGGGATTGCAGTTCCATGGGCGAGAGTATAGCATAGCATAGGAGCCCTACACCCGAAGAACGGCTGATAATGTGCGTCCTGCAGGAGATTTTGTGTATACTAGCCCTAAAGTGGGTAAGAGATCCCTTGTATCCCGACCCCCAATCTCCTAGTTCCGGACTCCGTTCCGGATGGTGTCAACATATCCCCGAGCGAAAGAGGCTGTACTGTTATGGTGAAGAACTTATTGATTGACCCGGCGGAGGTGCGCAAGGCCAGCGTCTTGCAAATGGGCGAAATACCCGTAAATACCTACGCCAAGACCCTGCGGGAAGAGTTGGACGCAAACCCGGACGTCACTCCGGCGAGCTGTCTGCGTATCTACCGTGATATGCTTCTCATTCGTGAGTTTGAGACCATGCTTGACCAGATTAAGAAGCAGGGCGATTACGACGGGATCGCGTACAAGCACGCGGGCCCGGCCCACCTCTCGATTGGGCAGGAGGGCGCCGCTGTTGGCGAGTGCTTCCACCTCACCGAGAAGGATCACATTTATGGCAGCCACCGCAGCCATGGCGAAGTGATCGCCAAGGGGCTTACCGCTATCCAAGCGCTGAGCCCGCCCGCCCTCACGGACATCATGGAAAACTACTTTGGCGGCGCGATCCTTCGGGTGATCGAGAAGAACGCCCCAAGCCCTAAACAACTCAAGATTTCGAGCAATGGAAAGGCGTTGTTCAGCAGCGACGAAGAGGACGAAGCGGCCATCGACTACCTGCTTTACGGCCTGCTCTCCGAGATCTTCGGTCGAGAGACGGGATTCAACAGGGGGATGGGCGGCTCCATGCACACCTTCTTCATGCCCTTTGGTATCTATCCGAACAACGCCATCGTGGGCGGCAGCGCCGACATCGCTACAGGCGCCTCCTTGTATAAAAAGGTTCAGCAGCAAGAAGGCATCGCCGTGGCTAACATCGGCGACGCCTCGCTGGGGTGCGGCCCGGTCTGGGAGGCCATGCAGTTCGCCGCGATGGGGCAGTTCAGCAACTTATGGGAAGACGAATATCGCGGCGGTCTCCCCATCGTGTTCAACATCATGAACAATTTCTACGGCATGGGCGGTCAACCCATTGGGGAGACAATGGGCTATGATCGCATTGCCCGCGCCGGCGCCGGCATTAACCCCGAGAAAATGCACGCCGAATGCGTCGACGGCAATAATCCATTGGCGGTCATGGACGCGTACAAACGGAAAATCCAGACCATCCAAGAAGGCGATGGCCCCATTTTGCTTGAAGTGATGACCTACCGGCAGTCCGGCCATTCGCCCAGTGACCAATCCTCCTACCGGGATCGCGAGGAGATGGAGCGTTGGCGCCAGGCGGGTCCCTTAAAGCAATTCAGGGAGCAGCTTGAGGAGGCCGGCGTTGCGGATGAGGCGATGCTCGAACAGATGGCGAACTACGCCAAGGAAAAGGTGACCACGGCCTGTAAGCTGGCTACCAATGATGACCTTTCCCCGCGCATGACCCTGACTCCGTATCAAGGCGTGGCCCGCATGATGTTCTCGAACCAAATCGAGGAGGAATTGCCTGGGCTAGATCGGGATGACGCCGTGCGCATTCCGCTGGAAGAGAACCCGCGCGTGAAACAGATTGCCAAGAAATCCCGCAAAGGCATCGACGAAAACGGGAAGACGCTTAAGGAAGCCCGAGCAGTCAGCTTCCGAGACGGCTTGTTTGAAGCGATTATCCACCACTTCTACAACGATCCCCGTCTTGTTGCTTACGGCGAGGAAAACCGGGACTGGGGCGGCGCGTTCGCCGTGTATCGCGGGCTAACGGAAAGCTTGCCCTATCACCGGCTGTTCAACTCTCCGATTTCGGAAGGCGCCATCGTGGGAACAGCGGTTGGCTACGCCCTCGAAGGCGGCCGGGCCTTGGCCGAGCTCATGTACTGCGACTTCCTTGGCCGCGCGGGCGATGAGGTCTTTAACCAGCTCTCGAAATGGCAAGCGATGTCGGGCGGATACTGTCAGATGCCCGTTGTTCTGCGGGTTTCCGTCGGAAACAAGTACGGCGCGCAGCACTCCCAAGACTGGACCGCGCTTTGCGCCCATATCCCCGGTCTTAAAGTGGTGTTCCCCGCCCGGCCCTACGACGCCAAGGGGATGATGGCGACGGCCCTGAGCGGGAGCGACCCCGTTGTCTTCTTTGAAAGTCAACGCCTTTACGATCAGACCGAAGTCTTCGCCTCCGAAGGCGTGCCCGCGGAATACTACCGGGTTCCCATTGGCGAACCAGTGGTTGTGAAAGAAGGGACGGATCTCACGATCATGACGTACGGCGCCACGCTCTACCGGGCGTGGGAAGCCGTGCAGCGGTTCGAGAAAGAGTACGGCCTGTCTGTGGAATTGATCGACGGACGCAGTCTTGTCCCCTTTAACTACGAGAAACTGCTGGACTCCGTGAAGAAGACCGGTCGGCTCATTCTGAGCAGCGACGCGTGCGAACGGGGGAGTTACCTTCAGACCGTGGCGGCTAATGTGACGCAGATGGGCTTTGACTACCTCGACGCGCCGGTGGCGATCGTGGGCGCGCGGGATTGGATTGTGCCGCCCGCGGAACTCGAGGACGCCTACTATCCGCAGCCCTCCTGGTTCCTTGATACGTATCACCATCAGATCAAGCCTTTGGCTGGCTACCAGCCCACGATTGATCGCAGCGCGGATGAACTCCTCGGCCTGAGCAAATACGACGTGGTGTAGCTCATCGCGAGCAATGCCAAGGGAATGCGGGAGAGGGCGCTGGGCCAGATGATGCCATTCGGCTCGACGCCCTCTCTCAATTGGGTTTGCTCTTAGTAGAGCGCCAAGCCTAAACTTATTGACCCCTGCAGTGAACTCGCTTGGAGGTGGCATGGCCTTCCAGGCCATGAATCACGGGCTGGAAGCCCGTGCCACCTCACGGCCAAGACAAACCGAATCAAGGCGACCCACAATTTAGGGACTGACGAAGAACAAGCGCGAACAGAAATGCAAAGGACTCTCATGTCACTTGAAGACCAAGTTGTGATGATCACCGGCGCGGGCCGCGGGATAGGCCGGGGGCTGGCGGAAGCCTTCGCCAAGGAGGGGGCTCATATTGTGGCGGTGGCGCGATCCATCCCGCAAATCAACGAAACGGCTGAAGCGGTGCGGGCGATGGGCAGGCGCGCCGTGGCGCTTCCGTGCGATGTGACGGACTCGGATGCGATAAAGGGCGTTGTGGAAACGGCGGAAAAGGATCTCGGGCCGATCGATATCCTCATCAACAACGCGGGCTACGCGCATTTTCAGTCTGTGGCTGAGCTGCCAAAAGAGGAGTGGCGGCGGACGCTTGACGTCAATCTCACGGGTCCATTCCTTTGCATACAGGCCGTCTTGCCGGGGATGATGGAGCGCCAGCGGGGGCGGATCATCAACATTTCAAGCATGGCGGGCGTCAAACCCTATCCCGAGCAGAGCGCGTATTGCGCTTCCAAGCACGGTCTGAACGGCTTGACCAAAGTATTGGCCATGGAGATGCGAGAATACAACATAGGCGTTCACTCCATTTGCCCCGGCGGACTCGATACGGAACTCACGCGGAAGGCGATGCCGGATCGGGACAAGTCGGACTGGATGACGCCGGCGGATGTGGCCCACGCGGCGCTGTACCTCGCCACCCTAAGCCCGCGCGCCGCAACGGATGAGATCCTTATACGCCGCTTTGACAGCGCGCCCTTGGGCGGGTGAAGCTTCGTCATGAGCTATCTTCAATGTCACGTAAAGAAAAGCCCGACGGGGGCGGTGAGGCGATGAGCCAAGGCGTTTCGCAGCCGCCGTTGCCCGGGGGGGCCGCCAACACGCCCGGCGCGGGCGAGGCCCAGGAAACGCGCGTCGAGGGAACGGTCCAACGCATTGTCTATGAGAACGAGGAGACCGGTTTCTTCGTGGGGCGGCTGCAGCCGAGCGAAGGCGGCGAGCCCATCGCTTTCCTCGGCAACCTCATGGCCGTCACGCCGGGGGAAACCATCCGGCTGTGGGGGCATTGGGAGCAAGACAAGAAGTGGGGGAAGCAGCTCCGGGTCCACCGCTACGAAAGCATTCTGCCTTCCACGGTGAAAGGCATTGAGAAGTACTTGGGCTCCGGCCTCATCGAGGGGATTGGCCCCGCCTACGCAAAACGCCTCGTGGACGCGTTCGGGGCCGAAACGTTCCGCGTGATCGATGAAGAGCCTGAGCGTCTTGAGAATGTGCCGGGCGTGGGGCCGAAGCGGGCCAGCCAAATCCGTGAGGCGTGGGCCAAGCAAAAGGCCGTGCAGTCCATCATGGTCTTTCTCCAGGGCCACGGCATCAGCGCGAACCAAGCCGTGCGCATTTACCGGCGCTATGGCGACGCGGCCCTCACCGTCCTGCGCGACAATCCGTACCGCCTGGCCGGAGATATCGCGGGGATCTCTTTCAAGGGCGCGGACAAGATCGCGCGGGAACTCGGGGTCGAACCCGCCTCTCCCAACCGTATCGAGGCTGGGCTGTTACACGTGCTCGACGAAGCGGGGGGAGAGGGGCACGTGTTCTTGCCGGATACGGTTCTTCAAGAGCGGGCGGCCGCATTGTTGGAGGTGGACCAAGCCTCCCTGGAAACGCCGTTGGCGAATCTTGTGGCGCGGGGCCAGGTCATCCGCGAGGACCACGCCCTGTATCTGGCGCGGTATTACGACGCGGAGAAACGGTGCGCGCAACGCATCGCCCAGCTCGCCAAGGACGCGTCGTCGCTCGTGCCGATTCA
>JAWOFY010000320.1:0-3407 GCA_046497285.1 Candidatus Hydrogenedentota bacterium | reverse complement strand
AGATTATGCCGCACTTCCGTGTCCGCCGCCATGCCTACCCACACGCCGATGCCGCTGAAATCGGTGCGGCCCGTTCGTTGCATCACGCTGTCTTCGATGCGATTGTCTTGGCCGACTTGCTCGTGCGCGTGTTGCGTCCAGGAGGTTCCGTTGACCTGGCGCGCGCGGGTTTCACCGATATTGACGGCATTACCGCCGTCATCGTCCACAACGAGGCCGCTGATCGTGTTGTGGGAGCATTCCCGCCTCAGCCACAGCCCAGAGTGGCCCACGTTGCGAATGCTTCCGCCGGTGATGGTGTTGTGTTGCGCGAAATCGAAGGTGATCGCCGCGGACATCATAGCGCGGCCGGGACGGTCTTCCTCGTAGCGGTCCTCGTGGATAGTCGCCTGGCCGCCCGCGTATCCGCCGGCGGGCAGCTCCCACGCGCTATGGGCGAAGTGGATGTCCTTGAAGGTCAATCCTCGGATGGGATCATCCTCCGCGCCCCGCGCCTTTAAAAGGCCGTTGGAGACCGGGGCTGTCACCTCGGCTTCGTCCATGGTTTCCCCTGGTTTGGGCCAATAGGTGAGTTCGCCCGTGGCTTCGTCCAGATACCATTCGCCCGGCGTATCGAGCAGGGCGCGGTGATTCTCGATGTAATAGCGCGGGTGAGGTTCAAAATGATCGATGCGATAGTGGTCGGCCTGTTGGCCGATGGGATGGACTACGTGGAGCTGGTTTTCCTCGTGATCAATCCGCTCCACCGGCACGCGCGTGATGGACCAGTCATGGAAGAAGACCAGTTCGAGCCCTGTGTCCGCCAAGTCGCCCGCCATCTCTTCTGGGATGTCGCCATTGTGAAACGTGAAGTTGGTGCGGCGGTCTTCGCCAGCCTCAACGATGCGGGAGAATCCTTTGGCGGGAAAGCGGGCGCGATAGCGGCGCTCGCCGTTGACGAACAACTCATGAAAGGTCCATTCGCCGTCGCGCGCCGCCTCGACCACCGTGGAGTACGTCCCGTCGCCGTTGGCTTCCCAGCCGTCGATGGCGCGTCCGCCGCTAATGAGCGGATCGGCGTCCGAAGCGGCCCGCCAAATCACCTTGCCGCCTTCGCCCGGGCTATCCGCCGGTCCAAAGTTGAGGGGTTCTTCAATGCGATAGACGCCGTCATTGAGCTGCACCTCAATGGCTTGGGCGTCATCGTCAGCGAGCAGCGCGCGGACCGCTTCTTGCGCCGCCTGTATCGTTTCCAACGGTTCTTCCGCCGTGCCGGGATTAGCGTCATCGCCTCCCGGCGCCACGTGAACGGTTACGGGGTCTTCCGGGGTCTCGGCGAAGGCAGCGCCGGGACTCCATGCCACCACAACAAATAATGCGCCAACGAGTACGTTCTTCATAACATCCTCCTTCCAACGTTTTTTACCACGACTTCTTGGTTTTGCGGGCCAGCTCCTCGGCCAGCTCAAACAGGTCGTCTGGAATAGATACGGCGGTCTTTATACTCAAAAGTATATCGCGCTTTTGGGCGGTAAGACAATCGTTCTTTCAGCGCGTTCGCGATACGCAAGGCCGCCCGCGATGCTTGCCAAGTATCAGCCCTTGTGCTACATTGATCCTTTGTCGCGGAAATGAGGTCCCAATAACACGAAAGGGTGGTAGCCATGAGTAGGACAAAACGCAGTTATGTTTCAAGGGGCGCTAGCTTGCGCCGGGGGATGGCGATGCTGTTGGGATTAGCCATCATGGTTGGGGCGGCGGTGTCCGCCGCCGCGGGGCCAACGGCGGGACCCGCGCCGGATCCCGAGTGGAGGCCGCAAGCGGCCGACGTCCCGGATGATGGCCGGGTGCGCGTCATTGTGTTCGGGGCGCACCCCGATGACGCAGAGATTCGCGCGGGCGGCGCGGGCGCGCGCTGGGCCGACAAGGGCCATCATGTGAAGTTTGTCTCGCTCACCAATGGCGACATCGGCCACTGGGGCATGGCGGGCGGGCCCCTGGCTCAACGGCGCACCGCGGAGGTGGAAGAAGCCGCCGAGATCCTCGGCATCGACGAGGTCGAGGTGTTGGACATCCACGACGGGGAACTGATGCCAACCCTTGAGAACCGGGAGAAGGTGGTGCGGCTCATTCGCGAATGGATGGCGGATATCGTCGTCGTGCACCGGCCCAACGACTATCATCCGGACCACCGCAACGCGGGCCTGCTGGTG
The DNA here is from genome assembly GCA_046497285.1 of Candidatus Hydrogenedentota bacterium. GTDB lineage: Bacteria > Hydrogenedentota > Hydrogenedentia > Hydrogenedentales > SLHB01 > SKRY01. The sequence goes on along the minus strand of JAWOFY010000320.1, from coordinate 1,215 downwards.
CGGGACGCCGCCTTCATGGTGACGGTGCCCTTCTTCTGCCCAGATACGCCCTACCTTGAGACGAACCCCGTCTTCTTGTACGGCTTGGATCGCTTCCAGCGGCCCTATCCGTTCCAGCCGGATATCGTGGTGAACATCGACCCGGTCATCGACACGAAGCTCGATGCGCTCGCGGTCATGGAATCGCAGTTCGTCGAGGGCGGCGCCGTGGGCGATCCCTACATCCCCGAGACGGAGGCCGAGTGGGAGGAAGCCCGGGAAGACGTGCGGGAGCGATTTTCCCGCCGCTTCTCCTCGAATGCGGATCAGCACCGGGACCGCCTCATCGAGATCTACGGCGAGGAAGCCGGCGGCGCCATCCAGCACATTGAGGCGTTCGAGATCGCCGAACACGGCCGTCAGCCGGAGGAGGACGAGTTGCGCAGGCTATTCCCCTTCGAAGACATGTGGGAAGAATAAACGGCCGAGACGGTTTTGGTGTACGCTATAGGAGGAGGGACGTCCATTTCGGCGGTCCCTCCTTGTTGCGTTGCGCCGTTCCAAGGCGCGCGTGTTTTCGAGGGCGATTAAGGAACAAAAGGCAGCGTCGTTGGGTTGGTGTAAGCCATATGTCATCTAGCGGCGGCTAAGAAAGGGGACGTCATGGACGATAATGCTTGGATTGGGCTGCTTATTCTTGGGGTGATAGTGCTCGCCGTGGCGGGTTTCCTGGGCTACGGGGCTTGGAAACGGTGGCGATGGCTGCAAACCTTTGAGGCGGCGCAAGAGGTCACGGCGGGACAAGCGGCGCAACAGCGGCGCGGCCTGGTTCGGTTTTCGGGCTTGGCGCAGCCCGGCGAACAAGGCGAGCTAATAGCGCCGGTCAGCCAAGGCCCGTGTGTGTACTGGAAATACGAGGTCAAGGAACGCTACCGCGATCGCGACTCGAAGGGTCGCAGCCGGACCAGAACGCGCGTCGTGGACAGCGGCGTGTCCGATGCGCCTTTCGCGATCGCCGATGATGAGGGGGCCGTGATGGCGTGGCCGGGGGAAGTGGAAATTTACAGCATCCAACAGTCGGCGGCGGACAGTTCATCGGTGGGTGGGTTGAGCCTGAACCTGGGCGGATTGCAGCTCGGCGGCGGCGGAACCGTGCAGACCAACGAGTGGCGGATTGCGCCGGGAACGCGGGTGTACGCCATGGGTGAAATCGCATACAGCGATGAAGGTTCGGTC
>JAWOFY010000296.1:0-5044 GCA_046497285.1 Candidatus Hydrogenedentota bacterium | reverse complement strand
CCCCGGCCGATGAGCGTGGCCGGGTCGGGCTTGTCCCGGCGCTGGACAATCGTACACACGACCTCCGCGCCGGCCGTCCAAGCCAGGCGTTTCATTTCCTCAAGGGATTCGTCCACCTCGTCCGTGGACTGCTCGGATAATGCAAGCCCCGCCAGCACGGCCCGCTCCGGAGCGCCGGACGGATCAATCGTCTGCATGGAGACTTTGTCCGTCATGGCGCGGCGGGTTTGCTAAGGGGAAGAAGCGTACGTCCATGAATACCCATCGGCGAATCAGACCATCTCGTAAAAATCTTCCCATCCCTCTCGCGGGGTGGGCCCCTCCAACAAGGCATTGGCCTCGTCGCTGTCCAGAAACTGTTTCGTCTCGGGGTCGAACGTTAACGTCCCCCCCACCCGTTGGGCGATGGCGCCCAGCAACAGCACTTGCGTCATGGGACCGCCCACATCGAAGGAAGACCGCGTCTCTTCTTCTCCCCGGCACGCGTGCAAGAAGTTCTCGTGGTGGCTCGAGGTGGTCCCATATTCGGGCAGATCCGGGGCCACGTCCGCCCTCCGGTCCTCCGGGAGGATCTCGAGTTCGTCGTGGTGTTCCTTGCCATAAAAGACCCGGTCATCGCCGCCGTACAAGAGCCTGCCCGCGAAATTCAGCTCGTCCCGTTCCAAGCCGGGCGGGGCATCGGGCAGTTGTTCGGGGCCTCGGCTGTTGTGCCACGTGAGCGTCACAGGGGGCATGCCGTTCCGCTCGGGGAACGTTTGGCGAACGCGGGCCGCCGTGGGGAAGAGGTGTTCCGTTGGCTCTGCCGGATGCTCCAACTCGATTTGCGTGGGCAACCCGAGTTCGAGAAACTGGTGGGCGTCGGACAAGAGGTGCGCCCCCCAATCGGCGAACAGGCTTGTGCCGAGATCGTGCCAGTTGCGCCACGCGAAGGGGTGAAACTTCCAGCTATACGGGCGCTCCTGGGGTTGATCGGCATGCCAGAGTTCCCAGTTCAACTCTTCTGGAACGGGTTCGCCTTCCGGGATGTCCCACGTGCCGTCGTGCAGCAGATCCCACCGTTGCGTATCCGTAAGCCATGCGTCGATGCGGGTGACGTCGTTGATGATCCCAGCGTCCATCCACGCCTTGAACTGCATCAACCGGCGCTGGCCGTGCCCTTGATTCCCCATTTGCGTCACAACGCCGAATCGCTGCTGGGCCTCCATGAGCAGCTCCACTTGGCGGAAGGTGAGCGCCAGCGGCTTCTCCAGATAGACATGCTTGCCCAGGGCCATGGCTTGCATCGCGATGGGGAAATGCGTGTGGTCGGGCGTGCCAATGGTCACGGCATCGATGGCGTCGCCATGCTCGGCGAATAGCTCCCGGAAGTCTTGGTACACGGGGACGTCCGGAAACGCTTGACGAATGGCTCCCGTCCGGCTCCCCAGGTCCACGTCACACAAAGCTACGACCTCGGTAAGGTCTGACCCGCCCATAAGCCGGCCGATGGCGCCTCCCCTTCCTCCCAAACCCACGCACGCCAACTGGATTTTGTCACTCGGCGCCACGCGATTGTCAGGCCGGGCCTCCTCCGCTCGCGGCCCCGAACGGCTCGGAAGGATGGTCAACCCAGCCGCCGCCATGCTTCCTTGCAGAAACCCGCGCCTTGAAATGGCCCGCCTTTTCGAGCGATTCATGTCCGTTGCCATGGTTTCACCTCCTCCGTTGTTGCGCGGCGCCCGCCTATGCGCCGTGGTTAGGGCGCGGAAATGGGGAACCACGGATGAACCCGGAGCGGCGGCGAGCTATGCATACGCCCTTCCCTCCATGCTTATCAGCGTCCATCCGTGGTCCAGTCGCGGTTGATTCGTCCTAACACGCTATTCGAGCGGTTTCAGTTTAACTTCCCGGTACTCGATCCACGTACCCTCCGAGGAGTGACTGTCTTGCAACCCAATATAGCCTTCCAGCGGCTTGTCCTCGGTCTCTTCCATCGTGCTCTGATCAAAGTCGATGATCTGTTCGCCTTCCCAGAATACTTCGATGTGCTCGTCCTCCGCGCGGATGACAAACTCCCGCCATTCCTCGGGGCTTTCATCGGGACGGGGATCCACGGCGACGTAATCGTAGAGCGAGCCCGTGCAATGATGATCGTCACGTTCGTGGGTTTCGCATACGATTTGCACTTCGTACCCCGTCACCCAAGGCGCGCCTTCATCGGAGGGAACACGCACGAACACGCCGCTGTTGCCGTCTTCGGACAAGCGCCATTCCACCACCAACTCGAAGTCGTCGAACGTGCGCTCTTCAAAGTACATCCAGTCGCCGCCCAAGCCGCCTTCACTGCGGATGATCCCATCCTCGACCCAGAAGCCTTCCTCGTCGCCCAGGATATTCCAGCCTTCCAGGTCTTCGCCGTTGAACAGATGGATGTACCCATCCTCGTCGGGCTCCCAGGGATCCTCCTGGGCCATTACGGGCATGCAAAGCGCCATCGCCAAAACCATTGTTGAGAAAATACGCATTGGTTTTCACCTCCCTTTCTTGTTGTTGCTCCTGTAGTTGACGCGAATCATGATAGCATACGCCCGCATTCGCTGCGACCATTTTCCAAGGCCCCAATCGGCTAATCATCTCACGGCGGCGCCGGGCGACATCGGCTTGGTGCGCGGAAAGGATGAAACGCCAGGCCATGGGGTCGAGACCATGATAAAAACGAACATGCTCACGCTTCCTTACCCTCCACCATCATCAAAAATCTTGGTTAGCCCGCGAGCAAGGGAAGCGTTCCCCGCCGCGAAGTGATAGGCCACGGCATTCGCGGGCGTCATGAATCGAAGACCTCGCCGGATCGCGTAATCAGGGTAATGAAATCGAGACAGGGGACGCCAACCCCCGCCATTTCGCACACGGCAGGGATCTTTCTCTTGGCGGGATTCTTCGGAAGGTTGTTTTGCCGCCCCTCGTTGGAGACGAGTTCAAGTCCTTCCACGAGGGCCGTCGCCACGATGAGGATATCATTCTCCCCCACCCCGGCCGGATGGTAGTTGTCCCCATGAATTCCCAACAGACCCTTGATCCGCAGGGCTTCCTGGACGATGGCATTCGTGACCTCAATTCGCTTGAGATGGTTCCGCCGGAGCCACTGACCACAATCGGGCGCGTGAGCATCCACCTCCTCAAAAGCAACCTTCGGCATCACGAATTGCCCGGCGGAGATCTCGCGCGCCATCCATCGCCACAGCGGCGGGAATTGGCCGGGCGGGTAATTGTCCCACGCGTGGATCATGGACGAGGCATCAAACGCCCTTAACATGCGCCTCCAGCTTGTGAACGTCCTTGATCTTCAGGTTGTCAAGGTATTTGCTCGCCTTATTCAAGCTGATTTGTTGCGCATGCAGCGCGTCAAGCACCGTGCGGACAAAACGTCCCCCGAAAACATGCAGGGGCTCCCGTGCGCGGTGCTGCCGGCTTCCTCCTTTGTGCCCAAGAAGCGGTTGCTCATGCCACCATGCGCGATACGCTTCGTACGCCTGTTGCTCCAAGCGGCCCACCTCAAGCAGCCGCCGCAGAATCACCTCACTGCTCACTCCCCATTGCTTCCGGAAAGGGCGCAACCAATCGTCGAATAACGCCACATCGTCTGGCCGATCGCTATCGGAAACACGCTGGAGAAACGCATCGGGAACCAATACGCGTCCCGCGAACGCGTTGGCCGTCTGCTCCCGGCCCCGCCGGACGTACATATCGTGCTCTTCGTCGATGAAGCTGCTTCGGTGCAGCAGAATGTGACCCAGCTCATGCATGAGCGTGAAGGACTGCCGCGCCACGTGGCTCTGTTTCTTGACCACGATCACGGGGCACGCATCGTCATAAAGCGAAAAACCGGCGACGGGGTTGCCGGGTGGAATCCGCCACGCGCCGAAATATCCCACGCTCTGAAACACCAGAATACCCTTGGCCTCCACGGCTTGGCGGTAGGTGTCGAAGGTATTCTTTTCCCCCAGCCCGAGCCAGTCCCGGGCCGCCTCGGCCGCGCCAGGTGGATCCTCAAGCGGGATGGCCGGCGGCTCGAAAGCCGGACTATCATCATCCAGATCCTCCCGCAACTTCAGGTATATGTCACGGTGCATCTCAACGCGTTCAATGAGCGCCTTGAGGTCCGGCGGAAGATCCGGTTTCCGGTTCATCAACGTCCGGAATTGGGGCGACCGCACCCGCTGCTCGTTGACGGAACCCGGCTCGAGGAAGAACAATACGCCCCGGTTGAAGTAGCCGGCGACCTTTCGAAGCTGGTTGAAGGTCAACCCGCCATTGCCCGCCATGACCATTTCCAACCGCTGGAGCGGTATGTCAAGCTGGCCGGCCAACTCGGCGATCGCAATCCCGCGGTCCTTGCAACACCAGCGGATTCGCTCGGGATTAATCTGTTGAATTCGTTCCATACATCCTCAATTTTGGCGCGCCCGCCGCGCGGATTCTCAATTGTCCCCGCCAGCGGGCGCCAGCGGGCCGATGTATTCCTCGGCAACGACGGCGTGGTCCAGCCAGACCTTGCTCTCGTAGCCGTCGGGCGCGCCCGTGATGTACAGCGAAAGCCAAAGGTAATTGATGGCCAGATCCTCGGTCGTGCGCCAGCGGAAGCCGTCAAACGGTTCGCCGTCGGGATCCGGTGTCCACGTGTCCCACGTCCAGCTTCCCCGAGGGAAGCCCGGTCCAAGATGGCTCACGATTTGACCGTCCATGCGGTGTAGTTCGCCGTTGATCCAGAAGGCTTGTTCGCCGTCCCGCTCATCGGGCGGGGTGTTCAGCTTCATCATGCATTCCACGCTGATCCACTCGCCGCGCGCCACCTCGAAGCCGGGATCGCTCACGAAATTGTTGCCATAAACACTTTCGCTGGGATTGCCGCGCATTTCGCTCCAGTACGTGTAGAAATCCTCCCTAGCCACAAACAGGCCCTGATCCCCGGTGGCGATCCCGGTCAGACGGGAGCGCAGGTTCATCGTCTTTCCTTCGTCAACAGGAAAACACAAGTACAGAGTCACATTAATACTGAAGAGGC
>JAWOFY010000233.1:0-5401 GCA_046497285.1 Candidatus Hydrogenedentota bacterium | reverse complement strand
CCGAAGGGCGGACCCGGCATGCGCGAGATGCTCGCCCCCACCTCCGCTGTTATGGGCCGGGGCCTGGGCAAGGACGTTGCGCTAATCACGGATGGCCGCTTCTCGGGCGGAAGTCACGGCTTCGTGGTGGGGCATATCACGCCTGAGGCGCAAGCCGGCGGGCCATTAGCCATTGTTGAGGATGGGGACACGATCACCATCGACGCCGAGGCGCGAACTATGACCTTAGATGTCCCGGACGAGGAGATTCTTAAGCGGCTGAATAATTGGACGGCGCCCGCGCCCCGCTACACGCGCGGCGTTTTGGCCAAATACGCCAGCCACGTCGCTTCCGCCTCCGAAGGCGCGGTTACGGATAAGGAACTGCCTCTGTGAACAAGGATCGCGTGACCGCGCATAGGAGTTTGCAGCGATGACCGAAAAGGAACTGCCGGTCCGGTTTGCGCCGCAAGGGCGAACGGTTGATGTCTTGCCAGGCACGAAGGTGCTTGAGGCCGCCGCTCGCGCGGGCATCGCGATACTTACGCCGTGCGGCTCACAGGGTACCTGCGGTAAGTGCCGGGTCTTTGTGCGGGGAGGGGGCGGTCCGCCCACCGACGCGGAACGGGAATCGTTGACGGAAGAAGAACTCGACAGTGGGGTGGCGCTGGCTTGCCAGCGCACCCTCGTGGCTCCGGCGACCGTGGAGACGCCAGAGAGCTCGTTGGTGGGCTCGTTTCACCAGATCCTCGAGGCCGCGGGGAAACCGCTTGAACAGGGTTTGGCCGCGCCCGTCGCTAAAGTGTATAAGGAACTTCCCGAGCCCACGCTTCAGGATGGACTGCCGGATTTCGAGCGTCTGCAACGTGAAATCGGACCAGCCGGCGTGGAGGCCGATGTGTTGCCTACGTTGCCCGGCGTCATGCGGGCGAGCGGGTTTAAGGGAACCGCTGTGTTGACCGCGGCCGACGGAGAGGAAGCTGGCCGCCCCAGCCTTATTGATTGGGAAGCGGGGGACACGGTGGCCGAATGTTACGCCGCTGCGTTCGACGTCGGGACCACCACGTTGGGCGGCGTCTTGCTGGACTTGCACAAGGGGCAAGAGATCGCGGCCGCGAGCAACATGAATCCGCAGACAGCCTTTGGCGATGATGTGTTGGCGCGCATCCTTCACGCGAGCAAAGGCTCGGCTGAGCTGAAAATGTTGCAAGAGCTCGTGCTGGATGCGGTGAATGAGGTGCTCGGGGAGATGGTTCAAGAGGCGGGCATCATTCCCGACCGAATTTACGCCGTCACGTTCGCGGGCAACACCACCATGCAACACCTGCTCATGGGCATAGAGCCGCGCGCGCTTGGCGAGGCTCCATTCGTGCCCGTGATGGGCGCCAGCATGACCACCCGGGCGGATGCGCTGGGTCTTAACGTTCATCCCCGCGCGCCGCTTTATGTGTTTCCCGTCATCGGCGGTTTCGTGGGGGGAGACACGGTCGCGGGAATTCTTTCGACCAACCTGGACGAAGCGCAGGAGCCTACGCTCCTTATCGATATCGGCACTAACGGGGAGATTGTGTTGTGGCATGAGGGCGGGTTGATTGGCGCGAGCTGCGCTGCCGGTCCCGCCTTCGAAGGGGGACGCATCGGCCAAGGCATGCGAGCGACCACGGGGGCCATCGAGAAAGTCCTTGTGGAAAACGGCGATATCCACTGCAATGTCATCGGTAATACGCCGCCGGTGGGGATATGCGGCTCGGCCCTTATTGACGCCACGGCGGAGCTGTTGCGTCTGGGGATCCTAGGACCTGAAGGCTCGATGACAGGCCCGGACGAAGCCCCCGACACGGTTCCTCCGGCCATTCGCGCCCGGTTGCGCAGGGGAGAAGGGGGTGGCCATTTCGAGTTGGCCTCCGCGGAGGAATCGGGAGCGGGGGAGGCGGTGGTCATCACCCGGAAAGACGTGTCCGAACTGCAATTGGCCACCGGCGCCATCCGCGCCGGGATAACGATTCTTCTGGAGCGCGCGGGGCTCGAGCCCATGGACCTCCAGCGTGTGCACGTGGCGGGAGGTTTTGGGAATTTCATTCGCAGGAAGAACGCCCAGCGCATTGGACTGCTCCCCAGCGGGTTGCCCCACAGCCGCATAGGCTTTGTGGGTAACACGTCGTTGGCGGGCGCGCGCCTCGCCGCCGCCTCGCGCGAAGCCCGCCTGCGCGCCTCCGCCTTGGCCCGAGAGACCCGCCATATCGAATTGTCGCAAGATACCGAGTTCCACAGCCGGTTCGTCGATGGTATGTTCTTCCCCACCGAAGATGCCCTCAGCGAATAGATTCAGAAGTCACGGCTTTGAAGCCCTGAACATCCCCCTTGATCCCCCTGCAAATGGGGAATACAGCGGAAATTCCCCCTTTGAAGGGGGATCAAGGGGGATGTAGATCTCGAACCAAATCCATCTCACGCCCGGTACAGGCTGTGACCGATCCCCATGGCTTCGCGGCAGCTTTCCACCGTGTCTAAGGCCACCGGCGTGACTTTCGCGGCGTTTTCCCGAAGAAACTCCGTCACGAATTCGTCCGTGTTGTCCGGGGCATGAAACCTTTCAATGATGGGCTTGTTGAACGCGGTCACGTATTCCGCCAACGTGGTCTTTAACTGGCCGTAGAAGCGCTCTCTCCGCCGGTATTTCCCCACGAAATCCGCGTACACTTCATAAGGCGCGAGCAAATGCAGGAGATGATACAGCGCCGCCACGCTCGGCGGCATTTCCGGAAGAATCGCCTCGGGATCATCCGACTCCGTCTCTAGCGGAAGCGGATCCGTGGTTGTGGGCACGCCCTTGATCTTCTTGAGAACGGTCTTTTCATCGTCAAGCAGATCAAGGGTGTTGTTCTCGCTCTTGCCCATCTTTTCCGAGCCATCGAGCCCACGCACGCGGATGGCGTCCCGGGCGACTGGCGCGGGGGCCTTGAGCACTTCGCCGAAGCGGTGATTGAAGCGTTCCGCGATGTCGATGGCCATCTCGACGTGCTGGCGCTGATCATCGCCCACGGGCACCTTGTCGGCCTTCACGATGAGAATGTCCGCCGCCATGAGCACGGGGTAGCCGAGCAGTCCATACGAGAGCGGGTTGCCCTCGGGTTGACCGTCTGGATTGGTCAGCTTGCTCATCTTGTCTTTGTACGTGGTGCCCCGTTCGAGAAAGCCGATGTTGGTGATCATGCCGAAGAGCAAGGTCAGCTCGGCCGTGCAGGGCAGATCGCTTTGCCGGTAGATGATGGACTTTCCGGGATCCAGGCCGCAGGCCACGTAGGTGCGCAGCATGTCCAGGGTGTGCCGCAAGAAATCCTCGCGCTCACTGATGGTAGTAAGCGCGTGGTAGTCAGCGATGAAGTAGTAGCACTGATACCCTTGCTTTTGCAGGTCAATGAAGTGCTTGATCGCCCCGAAATAGTTGCCGTAATGCAACCGGCCCGTGGGCCGGACGCCAGAAAGAATAACTTCGTGATTGGTAGCCATAATCGCCTTTCGTGCTGAATACTGAATGAGAAACCGCTGCATAATCGTGGACCAAGAGGATCAAGAGGATACCGAAGCGGCGAAGCCATTTCCAGATCGCCGGAGCGGGGCTCACGCAGAGAGATGATTCTGTCATTATGGTTTTGTAAAACAATCGATTTGCGTTGTGTTGATCGTTGTGGTATCCTTGCTTTTGGGATCTGACCTAGGGCTCGACCCTACAGTAGGATCCACCGGGCCCGTACGCGGGCCCTTTCCTTTTTATCGTTCAACGATGCCCAAGGGATGCGCACTGCTGGCCACTTTGCAGAGCACCGGCGCAAGGCGATTGAAAAAGTTTCAACCGCCCTTTCTCTTTATGTACCCGCAAGGGTCATACTTCTGTTGGAGGAAGTACGCATTCACATCGGCAAGCTGTATGAAATAGGAATGAAGTGAGTTTCTGTGAACGGCATCCTCCACAATCATGTCGGTTGGAACATGGCAGAACCCTCCTGACAAGCTTGGAGTTGGATTATACCGCCGCATCCGGCGACTGAGGTTCCGTAGCTTCACTTCGTCAGTCTGGTCCACAATCAGCATTCCCTGGCCCTTGGGATTTGGCGTCCCGGGGAAGTTATTGCGGAAAAGCGTATTGTGAAAGCATTGGATCAATGTTTGCCAAGCAATCTTGAAGACATCATTAGCGCGAGCAGGCTTTGCTTTATCGACGACCACATTTATAATATTAACATTTATTAGTGAGGCCTGGAATTCCAATGTGTCTCGCAAAAGACGTAGCCGCATGGACTTGGGGATCCTTCTCATTTCCCCAGGCTTCTGTATGAAGGCGGCTGCATGAATCTCTTCTCTCAGTTTGAGGCCATAGACCTGCCGGAGCCTACGCCGGAAGTTGATTATGGCTTCCAGGGTGTCATTCCAGCACAGCTCGTGCACAACAAGCCCGCTAAGGCAGAAGAACCGGGTGGGGCTGTTGTTCCGTCCGATATCCCCACTCTCATCCGCATACAACAGGTACATCATCCCCCATTTCTAAAGTACTATATCTCTCCAAGCTAGGATCGTTATGAATCAGACGCTGTAATCATGCCATCGCGAAGGAGCCGCGTCCCGTCAGTTCGCGCTGCCTTGTTGGCGCCGGATGTCGCGGAAAAACTCGGTGAGCATCGCCCCGCAGTCGTGGGCGATCTGCTGTATATCTCCTTGAGATTGGAAGTTGTAGAAAGGGAGGATTCAATCACTTTTGAAACCTTCTCTTCAACCTCTTCAGAACCCGCTCCACTGTAGGTGGTTATTACAGAAACAGAAGGAGCCTCTATTTCCGGCATGAGATCTATGGGAAGATCCACGAGAGAGTAAAGACCGAAAAGCACCATGATGATAAAAATAACAGAAACCGTAACCGGCCTTTTGACTGCAAATTCAGGTAGATTCATCTGTATCCTCCGCTCAATTAGAATCCAGCTCTTCGATTACAGTGACTTCACTTCCCTCTTCAAGTCTTCTTCCTCCGCCTACAACAATGGTTTCATCGCCTTCAAGACCACTTCTGACTATTGAATATCCGTCAACATCGCCCCCGAGCACAATACCTTTGGTAAAAACTGTGTTGTTTTTATTTTTTACATAGACGGTCCCGGACTCATTGTCCCTTGTAAAAACCGCATTTCTTGGAATAACAAGATGTTCAGTTTCAGGTAGTCGTATCATCACTCTCACTGTCATTCCGGGTTTAAATCGATGCTGTTCATTTTTCACAAGAAAACGCACTTTCACGCTTTTTGTCATCTTTTCGACTTTGCTGTTTACAAACTCAACTTCCGCTTCAACTGTTTCTCCCGGAAATGCATCAAAAGAAACTTTCGCTGTCGTTTCTTCATTTATGGCGGCGATTTCAAGCTCACTTACAAAC
>JAWOFY010000222.1:0-4461 GCA_046497285.1 Candidatus Hydrogenedentota bacterium | reverse complement strand
TTTTCACCTTGGTAATAGGATATTTCAAAATAAGAGCAGATAATACCATGAAAAATAAAGGATTCAATGTCATAATAATAGACGCATTTACAGGACTTGATAACTCAATACCCCACACCAAAACAGACTGATTGACCGTAACACATAAAAAACCGGCAATGGCAATTTTCAAAACATCTTTTTTTTCGAGTTATTAAATTGTTGGGCAGCCTTGATTCGGTTTGTCTTGGCCGTGAGGTGGCACGGGCTTCCAGCCCGTGATTCATGGCCTGGAAGGCCATGCCACCTCCAAACGGGTTCACGTAGGAGTTCAACAAGCTTAGGCTTGGCCTCCTACTACAGTGCACATTAAGGAAAAAACGTTGCCACGGCGTTGGCTTGGATCGATCTTCGGAAAAGTACCTTGCCTCTTCAAAACGCGCCGCTTTGACTATGATTCAACTGAATTCGGCGCCGTTTTTGCTACAGGCTGCATGGCTGTGATAGGATTCATGTCCACTTTTGCCTCTATTCCTGTATGTGGCGCCGGTCAGAATGAAGTTATGACAGGAGCGCTGTGTAGGGGACAGATAGGCGTTGCAGCAGGGTATTTGGATAATGCCAGTTTCGGCATGTTTCCAAATATCCCAATCCCAGCAGCTAGACAATTCGGATACGGACGCTTCATGGATTATTTTGGTTACCAAAACGGCATATTGCATTGCGAGCAGGTCTCCATCCCGGAATTGGCGGAAACGATTGGCGCCCCGTTTTATGTGTACAGCAAGACCGCATTGATGGGGGCCTACCGCGAAATGGATGAAGCCTTCGGGGAGATGGACCATCTCATCTGTTACGCCATCAAGGCCAATCCCAATCTCACGCTTAACCAGCTTCTCGCCGAGGCGGGCGCCGGCGCGGAAGTTGTTTCTGGCGGCGAACTTTACCGTGCGCTAAGAGCGGGCTATGCCCCGGAACGCATCGTCTTTGACGGCAATGCGAAAACGCGGGAAGAGCTTGCCCAGGCCCTTGAAGCCGGCATTTACGCCATCAATGTGGACGCGGAGAATGAACTCCGGGAATTGGGGGATCTAGCGCAAAAGATGGATCGCAAGGCCCGGATCGGGCTTCGGGTGAATCCAGACGTTAATCCCAACACGCACCCCAAGATCGCCACGGGGCTGCGTCAGAGCAAGTTTGGCGTGGACCTCTCGAAGGCGGTCGAGTGTTACGAATTCGCCCGCGATCACCCCTATCTTGATCCCGTAGGCATTCACGCCCATATCGGGTCGCAGATCCTTGAGACTGCCCCTTTTGCGGAGGCCGCGGGCAAACTTGTTGATCTCGCCCTGGAACTCAAGGACCGGGACATCGAACTTGAGTATATGGACCTCGGCGGCGGCTTGGGCATCCAATACGAAGACGAGACCCCGCCCTCCTATAAGGAGTTGGCGGACGCCATCCGGCCTCATTGGGAGCGGTATCCCATGCGGATCCTCCTTGAACCAGGCCGCTCGCTCATGGGCAACATTGGCTACCTTGTAAGCCGTGTGCTGTATGTGAAGGAGTCGCCCGCCAAACGCTTCGTAGTGATTGACGCCGCCATGAACGACCTCTGGCGGCCCACCATGTATGACTCCTATCATCACATCGCGCCGGTCCACGAAACAGAAGAGACATTCACGGCCGATGTCGTCGGAGGCGTGTGCGAATCGGGCGATTATATGGCCCGCAACCGAGTCATGGGCGCCGTTTCGGAAGGCGATCTCATCGCCATCGGCAGCGCGGGCGCGTACGGCGCAAGCATGAGTTCGGAGTACAATTCGCGCCCCCTTGCGCCCGAGGCGCTCGTTGACGGCCCCACCTTTCAGGTCATCCGCCGGCGGCCCACCTACGACGAAATGATACGCCTGGAACTGCCGGAAGCGCCGCGTGACAGCGCGGCCCATGCGAAATCCACGAGGGAGGAGCATTAGCGCGGGCTTGCTCACGCGCCCGCCACGCCGAAACCATGGCGAAGACCAAGACATCCTTCGTATGCCAGAGCTGCGGCGCGATCCTGCTCCGCTGGGCGGGCCAATGCCCCGAGTGCGGAGACTGGAACACCGTGGCGGAGGAAACCGTGATTCCGCCGGGCGGGCATGTGCGCGAGTCGCACCGGTCTTCGGAGGGGGCGCAACCGTTGCCGCTGACCACCGAGGGGGTTACCCCGACGGTCCGGATGAGCGCCGGCGTGAAGGAGTGCGACCGGGTCTTGGGCGGGGGCATCGTGCCGGGTTCGCTCACGCTGGTTGGCGGGGATCCCGGCATTGGCAAATCCACGCTGATGTTGCAAGTCTCAAGCTGTGTGGCCGGGAAGGGCGCCCGCGTCCTGTATGTTTCGGGCGAGGAGTCCTTCGAACAGACCAGGCTGCGGGCGGACCGGCTTGGGGCCATATCGGACGACCTCTACCTGTTGGCGGAGACCAATCTCGAATCTATCAAGAAACACATCGCCAGCGGCGCCTACGCCCTCGTCGTCGTGGACAGCATCCAGTCCATGTACACCGCCAACCTTCCCGCGGTGCCCGGAAGCGTCAGCCAAGTGCGAGACTGCGCCACGGAACTGCTGCGGCTCGCCAAGGACAAAGACCTCCCCCTCTTTCTCGTGGGCCATGTGACCAAGGAAGGCGCCATCGCCGGCCCGCGCATGCTGGAACATCTGGTAGACACCGTTCTATACTTCGAGGGGGAAGGCAAACAAACCCTGCGCATTCTGAGGGCAGTCAAGAACCGGTTTGGCTCCACCAATGAGATTGGAGTGTTCGAGATGACGGAGACAGGTTTGCGCGAGGTGCCCAATCCCAGCGCCCTGTTTCTGGACGAACGCCCCACCGGCGTGAGTGGGTCCGTGGTTATCCCGAGCATTGAGGGGACGCGCCCGCTTCTCGTCGAAGTGCAGGCGCTGGTCGGGGAGCCAGGCTATGGCTCGCCCCGGCGCACCGTTACCGGCGTCAACCCGAATCGCGTGTCCCTGTTGCTTGCGGTGCTGGAGAAACGGGGCGGGTTGGTCTTCGGTGACCGGGACGTGTTCGTCAACGTGGCCGGGGGAGTGCGCCTTGAAGAACCCGCCGCTGACATGGCCGTCGCCCTGGCGTTGGTCTCCAGTCATCGGGAGTCTCCCGTTCCCGCCGGCCTGGCGGCGTTTGGCGAAGTGGGTCTGGCGGGGGAAATCCGGGCGGTGGATCGCGCCCGCCAGCGGGTTTCGGAGGCCGCTACCTTTGGCTTCACGCACTGCATCGTGCCGCGGAATTGCATGAACGATCTCGCCGATCAACCACTGGAGACGATACCTGTGTCTGGAATCCGGCAAACAATTGACTACGTCTTGGAGAGGAGTTAATGGCCAAAAGCGACAGGAGCAGAAAGACCAGTCAGGACGCGTTCCGAGAGGCGCTCGTCATGATTTCGCCGGGGACCCAAATTCGGGAAGCTATCTCGGCCATTCTTCAAAGCCACAACGGGGCATTGCTTTGCATTGGGGATCCCAAGCGCCTCGCCGACGTTTCCGAAGGCGGCATTGAACTTCACGCGCCTTGCACGCCTCAGCTCTTATACGAATTAGCCAAAATGGACGGCGCCATCATATTGAACGCGGATTGCAGCAGCATCCTTTACGCCAACCGATTTCTCAAGCCCGACAACACCATCCCCACTGATGAAACCGGCACGC
The DNA here is from genome assembly GCA_046497285.1 of Candidatus Hydrogenedentota bacterium. Taxonomy (GTDB): domain Bacteria; phylum Hydrogenedentota; class Hydrogenedentia; order Hydrogenedentales; family SLHB01; genus SKRY01. The sequence goes on along the minus strand of JAWOFY010000222.1, from coordinate 770 downwards.
GCCACCGGGCCGCGGAGCGAATCGCCCGCCAGACCAAGAGCATTGTCATCGCCGTATCGGAACGGCGTTCGAGCGTAACGCTCTACGTCCATAATCTGAAACATGTCATGGACACCGTGCCTACACTTCTGAACAAGGCCATGCAAGCCCTCCAGACCCTGGAGAAATACATCAAAGTCATGGAGCAGACCATGGCGGACTTGAGCGCGCGCGAGTTCCAAGATATGGTCACCATCTTTGATGTGTGTAAGTCGGTACAGCGATGCGAGATGGTGCTGCGGATCGCCGAGGAAATCAAGCCCTACCTATTGGAGCTGGGTACCGAGGGGCGGCTCATTGAGTTGCAGCTCAAGGAGCTGACTATACCTCTGGAGGAAGCGGAGCTGGTCATCAAGGACTACTACCGCGAACGGCCCGGCGTAACGTTTGAGCAGGTGCGTCAGCGGATTAGCGAGATCAGTCAGCAAGACCTCTTGAACCTGGGCAACATCAGTCAGGCGTTGGGCTATGGTCCTAATTTACGTAGCGTGGATAGCTACCTGCATTCGCGTGGTTACCGGATCCTGACGCAGACTCACCGCCTCCCGCCGCACATCATCGAGAACCTTGTCAAGCATTGCGGCTCGTTGCAGGGCATCTTGCGCGCGTCGAAGGAGGAGTTGGTTGAAGTCGAAGGTGTCGGCGAAGTCTTGGCCGAACGCGTGAAGGTGAGCCTGAACTTGTTGCGCAGCCAACTCACGTTGGATAGGGGGAACCGATGACGCCGCGTT
>JAWOFY010000204.1:0-3338 GCA_046497285.1 Candidatus Hydrogenedentota bacterium | reverse complement strand
GAAGAAAACCCTCTACCCCTGTAAGTCAGCGACCGACTAGTAGTAGAGCGCCCACCTTAGCCGTGTTGACAGGGCTCTTGGTTGTTGACGGCCGAAGTGAATTCGCTTGGAGGTGGCATGGCCTTCTAGGCCCTGAATCACGGGCTGGAAGCCCGTGCCACCTCACGGCCAAGACAAACCGAATCAAGGCTACCCACAATTTGAGGGCTGACAAAGTACTCGTACTCAGTCCGCCTTAAATCTGTGAATGTTCCGATTGCGTCTGACTTACCCTGAAAATGGTTTCGCAACAAATCCATCCCGTAGGGATGACAGATGCTAGCCAGGGGTTGAGCACGCAGGCGGTAGCGTGCGGGCGACACCCCTGGAAACACATGTACCCATACCGACCCTGATAAGGGTCGCAGAACCTTTGTGCACCCGGCTGCTGCGACCCCTGCCGGGGTCGGCGGATAGGGTGGGCCTGGGTTCCTGGGGTATCCGCGCGCTGCGCGCGCTTCAACCCCAGGCTACCAGCTGTGACCCCGCTGGGGTCGTTTAGATGTACACCCACGCATGGAGACAAGGGTCCGTCCAGCATCTATGGTAAACTCCAACCCAAACCAGTTCGGGGGCGCAAAGCCGCCCTGTCGACAATTTTAGGATGGGCCGACTACTAGCAGAAGACATCTAGTTCGGTGGGCTGGTCCCGCGAAGCAGGGGAAAAACGGTTCTCGCAGCGCAGCGGTTCACTGGTTATCTCTTTGGCGGGCCACAGGGCCCTTTTTGGGGGGCGTTACGCGCGCGTAACCTCATGGGAGTACGATATTCATGGTGGAAAAGAGTCTGTTTCCCCAGAACATCATCGCCATTATCTGGGATTTTGATCGGACCCTATCACCCCATTACATGCAGAAACCGTTGTTCGACGCCTACGACGTCGACGAGGCCGCCTTCTGGCGGGAGGTCAATCAGCTCCCAGCGTATTATAAGAAGGCGGGGATTCACGTCCAGAGCGACACCTGCTACCTGGGCCACCTGCTATCCTACGTGAAACATGGGCGGTTTCCCGATCTCACCAACGACAGACTCCGGGAATTGGGCGCGCAAATCGCGTTCTTCCCCGGCGTCCCCGAGTGCCTCGACCAACTCAAGGAGATCGTCCGGGCAAAGGAATTCAAGGAGGCGGGTCTTCAGCTCGAACATTACGTGGTCAGCACGGGATTGGCCGAGATGATCCGGGGTTCCGCCATCGCCGGCAAACTCGACGGCGTTTGGGCGTCCGAGTTCATTGAGGAGCCCGCCCCGCCGGGCGCGGATTTCACCCAGGAGCCCGGCCGGGGACCCATCAGCCAAATCGCCGGGTTTCTCGACAACACCACCAAGACCAGGGCCTTGTTCGAAATCAACAAGGGCGTGAACCGCGTGCCCACCATCTCGGTCAACGACGCCTTCCCCGAAGAGGATCGGCGCGTTCCCTTCCGTCACATGATTTACGTGGCGGACGGCCCCAGCGACATCCCTTCCTTTTCCGTGGTGAGCAAGCACGGGGGGATGACCTATGCTGTCTACGATCCCGAATCCGAGTCCCAATTCGCTCAGGTGGTGGCGCTGGACGAACAAGGCCGGGTTCAGGCCTTCGGACCCGCCGATTACCGGCCGGGGAGCCAGACCATGATGTGGCTCACTATGAAGGTGAAAGGGTTGGCGCGTCAGATTGTGGAAGACCGCCGCGCCGTCCTCAATAAGCGTGTGGGACGCGGCCCCAGCCATGTCGATGACGAGCCGGGGCGGAATGAGGGGTAACGCATCGCATTTTCGCGTTTCGCGTAAGATATTTCTTAAAACACGTAAACCTTTTCGCCGGGCCTCCTTGGGCTCCGCGAGATAGCCTGGCCAAACGGCCTTTGGAGCGCCATGCCGGATTTACCGAAACAACAGGAACTAATAACGGGAAACCCCATCGGACGTCAGGGGCGGGAGATGCCATATCCCTTTCTCAAATGGGCAGGGGGCAAGGGCCGGTTATTGCCCGAGTTGGTGGAACGCGTGGACCGCGCCGGGGACTTCGGCCGATACCACGAGCCGTTTCTTGGCGGCGGCGCGCTGTTCTTCGAGCTGTACCGCTCGGGCCGTTTGCCGGCCGGAGGCGCGCGCCTCTCCGACGCCAACCCCAACCTCATGGCCGTCTACGAGGGGGTGCGCGATGAGGTGGAGGGTGTGATTCGGCGTCTCAGAATGCACTCGAAGCTGCACAGCAAGGAGCATTACTACGCCGTTCGGGAAGGCGTCCCCGAAGACCTACGCGGCCGGGCGGCGCGTATCATCTATCTTAACCGCACGTGCTACAACGGCCTCTACCGCGAGAACAAGGGGGGCAAGTTCAATACCCCGATGGGAGACTACAAGAATCCCGTCATCCTCGATGCGGACAATCTTCGGGAGGCGGCCAAGGCCCTGCAACAAGCGGAAATCGCCACGGCGTCCTTCGAGCAAGTGCTCGACCATGCCGCGCCCGGGGACTTCGTCTATTTTGATCCGCCCTATGTGCCGTTATCCGATTCCGCCAAATTCACATCGTACGCCAAAAACGGTTTTGGCGAAAAGGAACAGCGTCTGCTGGCGCAAACCATGAGCGAATTGGATCAGAAAGGCGTAAAGGTGTTGTTGTCGAACTCCATGACGCCGCTGATCACGGAGCTTTACCAACGCTTCACCGTGGACACGGTCCACGCTCCCCGCCTCGTGAACAGCAAGGGGGGCGGCCGGGGCAAGGTGGAAGAGGCGTTGGTGCGGAATTTCTGACTTTGATGCGCCCCTCTCAGGGACGTGTCAAGCCCGCCCAATCGCCGGATGATACGACGGTGTGCGGAGCGTTTACATCCCCCGGCCCTACGGGCCGCCCCCTTCCGAAGGGGGAATCGTAGCGCCGGCGTCTCGCCGGCCCAAAAAGCCTTATGGAGACGTTGATGATATATATGCCGGCAAGATGCCCGGCGTTACGAGAAATTCCCCCTTTGAAGGGCGCTCAAGGGGGATGTTCCCTGGAGCTGCCGCTTGCCCGGCGATTGGAGAAACCGCCGTGGCCCGAACTTACTGCCGGTCCTCAAAAGGCCGCAGCCCGCGGGGCGGGCCCAGAATCTCGCGAAGCACCACACCCTTACGCACGTCCCGAAGCTCCTCAAACCGGAACAAGCTGACGGCTTTCCGGCGGGTCATGCCTTCAGCTTCCGCCCCCATTCCTTCGCGAAGTTGCCGTTCCGTGTCCGCAATGGTGCTCTGACTCGGCAGACTTAGGTCCTCGGTCTTTGGGACCGCTTCCGGCGTGGCTTTGCCCTCTTGTTTCGCAGGCTGTCTTC
>JAWOFY010000157.1:0-2957 GCA_046497285.1 Candidatus Hydrogenedentota bacterium | reverse complement strand
ACCGCGGGTCCGGGAAGGCGGGAGCTTCCGCCGGCAACTCGTCCACCACAACAAGCCGCGCCGGGGAAGGCGGACTCAGGCGCTGGCGCAGCGAGGCCGCCAAGTCGCGGGGAATCCGGTTATCCAGCATAAGGAGTTGCAGCGCGCCGGACCGCTCTTCCCTCTTGTCCGGGAACGCATCCGTGTCGCTCCACATGGGCAGCCCGTGCTTGGCCGCAAACACGCGAGGCCGGAATTCGTATTTGGCGCAGTTGAAAACCGTCTCCCTGACGGCCTCCCGTTCCCACTCCTCCAAGCCGCTCCATACCCGGTCGACCTCGTCACCGAGCAGAATCTCCATCAGGCGCTGGACGCGCTTCTTCTTGGTTGGCGGCGCCTTTTCTCCCAAAAATTGGAAGAAATCGGCCAAAGCGTGACTAGGATATTTGTTCAGACGTGTTCGAAGGTCTTGGCTCCCGGAGATTGTTCCCTTGGACACGGTATGGTCGCTCCCGCATGGTTTGGAAGGTATGCATAATAAGACGCCACGGGTTCCCAAGCCCGGCGGCGGCCCACGTTTCTTCCGCGTTGTCCCCACTCTCCTTCAGGCGGCGCGATGATTTCGCACGAAATGACTCGGCCTTGGGGAGAGAAAGACGCGTTTACCTCAGCAGAGACCCCATTTTAACGCACCGCCCGAGGCTGAATCCAGATTTCGTGTCCATTCCCCGCGCGTATTGGCTTGGCTGCCGAATTCCGTTGCCAAAGGGTGTTTGGGATAACGGGCGCGGCGGTATATCATGGCGCTGGAAATCCATCTGACAAGGAAGGAACATTTGGACCACGCCAGGGCGCTGAGCGCTTTGAGGATCACTTAGCGTTCGTTTTGTAATACCTAATCAGTATGATAAGGTACGTTATGTTTTGATGTGAGGCCACGTTCGATCGGCTTTAAGGTCATCGTGGCGCTACGTTCAATAGGAGAAAATGCCGTGGGTTGGGAAGCTTGGTTTACGCTGCTCGTACTCGCCGCCGTGTTTTTTGGGCTTAGCCGAAATTACGGTCCGCCCGACGCCATTGTTTTGGGCGGCGCCGTAACGGTCGCCCTGGCGGGCGTTATCGAGCCCGGACAAGCGTTCGGCGGATTTGTAAACCCTGGTCTACTCACCGTGGCGGCATTGTTCGTGGTGGCTGCGGGGATGCGGGAGACCGGCGCGTTGGACGCGTTCGGAAGCTGGTTCCTTGCGCGGGCCTCCAGCGAGCGGGGCGTCATCGCGCGCATGGTGGGCGCGGTGCCGGTGATGTCAGCGTTCCTGAACAATACGCCCATCGTGGCTATGATGATCCCGGTCCTCAACAAGTGGTGCCGGACCCACCAGATCTCCCCCTCGCGCGTACTCATGCCCCTTTCCTACATGGCTATTCTTGGGGGAACCTGCACCCTTATTGGCACAAGCACCAATCTGGTTGTAAGCGGCTTGCTGGCCGAGGCCCAACCCCGGCATCCCCATTTGTCCGGGGAATTGGCCCCCATCGGCATGTTTGAGCTTACGTGGGTGGGCCTGCCCTACGCCGTGGTGGGCTGCCTTTATCTCGTATTCATCGCCCCCCGCTTGATACCGGACCGTAAGGACCTCGTAGAGAGACTTGGCGATTCGATGCGGGAGTACCTCGTGGAGTTGGAGATAAAACCGGAGTGCCGGCTCGTGGGACAACGCGTTCAAGAAGCAGGATTGCGCCATCTCCCCGGGCTCTTCCTCATCGAGATCGTGCGCAACGGCGAGGTGATCTCCCCCGTCAGTCCCCGCCAACCGCTTCGCGCGGGGGATATCCTCACCTTTACGGGCATGGTCAGCACCATCGTCGACCTCGAACGCATTCCCGGCCTGGTGCCCGTGGCGGACGAGGAGTACGAGACCCGGGCCAAGCAGCGCCGTGACCGCATGTTGTGCGAGGCGGTCATCTCGCCCAAATCGCCCCTGATAGGAAAGACCATCCGGGACGCCGATTTCCGCGCGACCTACAACGCGGCGGTCGTCGCCGTGCACCGGGGCGGTAAACGCCTCCACGGCCGCGTGGGCGACATCCGGCTGGAAAACGGGGACACCCTTCTGCTCCAGACGGGTCCCCACTTCGCCCGCGCGCATCGCAACAACCCCGACTTTATTTTAGTGAGCGGCGTCGAAGAGAGCCGGCCCGCACGGGACGAAAAAACCCTGATTAGCGCGGTGCTCTTGGCCGGTCTGGTGCTACTGCTGGCCACGGGGGCGCTGCCCACTCACCTTTCGGCTTTCCTAATCGCCGGCTTGATGGTCGCCACCCGCTGCATCTCGGCCGGCGTGGCCCGGCAAAGCGTGGACTGGCAAACGCTTATCACCATCGGCGCCGCCTTCGGCCTTGGCGCCGCGCTGGAGGAATCGGGGGCGGCAGACGCCATCGCGGGTTTAATCGTGGAACACGCGCACGTGCTCGGACCGCTGGCCATCCTCGCCGTGGTCTATCTCTTGACCAGCTTGTTCACCGAAACCGTGACCAACAACGCGGCGGCCGCTCTCATGTTTCCGTTTGTCATCCCCCTGGCCATGCACCCGGATATTGATATCAGTCCCCGCCCCCTGGCTATGGCGGTGGCGTTTGCGGCGTCGGCTAGTCTTGTAACCCCACTTGGGTATCAAACCAACCTGATGGTCTTCGGTCCCGGTGGATACCGGTTCAGCGATTTCGCGAAGGTGGGATTACCCCTTAATGCCCTGTTGTTCGTCATAGCCATGATTCTGATCCCCCTCGTGTGGCCGTTCTGAACCCCTCCTCCCCAGGCCCCTCCGGCTTGGCCGCGCGCCAAAGCGCGTTCAGAAACGGTACCGGAGCCCCGTAGTGACGACATTGGATCCGCCGGCGTTACTGACCGTGCCAAACCCTCCGGAACGGTGGTGGATCCGAACCAATACCTCCCAGGGGGAGTCCCACTGAGCTGGCGG
>JAWOFY010000076.1:0-3497 GCA_046497285.1 Candidatus Hydrogenedentota bacterium | reverse complement strand
ATCGCCAGAGGGTGAGGACCCGGTCACCATTCCCGTGACGGTGGGACCGGTCACCGATAGCTACGGCAATAGTGTGCGCGACGGAACGTTGCTTACCGTGGCCGTCGACAGGGCTGTCATTGTTTCGGGCGACGCGGACGATAGCCAGCCCGGTCATCAAGTTGTGCTTACAGGCGGCCAAGCCACATTCTATGTGGAAGCCGCCGCGGAAGAAGAAACATTCACCGTGCGCGCCTTCGGCGACAGCGAGCAAGCTGAGTCCCTTGGCGAGCGAAGTTTTTCTAGCACGGGCTTCACGCCCGCGCCGCTCTCGCTTCCCGTCATCGTCCTGTTTGTGGGCGGGGCCCTGCTCGCAGTGGGCGCCCGGCGCGTTTCCCGAGGTCCGAGCCATGCATAATCAACGCGGAATGACCCTCATCGAACTGCTCATTGTCATTGGCATCATCGCCCTGCTCGCGGCGATCCTGTTGCCCGCCCTTTCCCGCGCGCGGCAACAGGCCCGGTCTGTGCAATGCTTCAGCAACCTCCGGCAGCTTTATCTCGCCAACACGATGTACGCCAACGAATGGAATGGCCGTTACGTGCCCGCCGCCCCCGACGTTCACGAGGGGTTTGGGGGGCGCGTCCGGTGGCACGGGGTGCGCGAAACAGCGGATGGAACCAGCGAGTTTGATCCCGACAAGGGCCCGTTGGCGGAGTATTTGCCCGACGCCCGCGTCAAGGAGTGCCCCGTCTTTCTCGAGTACAAAGAGGCGGGGGAGGTCGCGAACGCTTTTGAATCGGGCACCGGCGGGTATGGCTACAACCACACGTATATCGGAGGGAATTACGCGGCTTTCAATTGGCGAAGCGCCGTGGAGCACCCGGTCATGGACATCCACATCCGGAAACCATCCGAAACCATTATGTTCGCCGATGCCGCCTTGCCGCAAGACGGGTACCTCATTGAATACGGCTTTCTGGAACAGCCGCATTATGTCAGTCCGGAGCATCCCCAAGGCAACCCCGAATTCGGCGTGATGAACCCCAGCCTTCACTTCAGGCACAACGGCCGCGTCAATGTGGTCTGGGCCGACGGCCACATTTCGAGCGAACGGTGGGAATGGGGGCCAAAGAAAAACATCTACGGGGGCAATAACCGCCGGTGGGGCATCGGCTGGTTCGGACCGGAGAACAACTACTACTTCGATCACGGGGCCAAAATGGGGTATGGCTCGCAACCTGAGGACTAGGTTTTAGCTCGGTAACGACGAGGCGCGGCGACCGTAGTAAGGAACCACGGACAGACGCTCACGGGCGCCCATCCGTGGTTCCTTTTTTCTGTTACGGTTGTCAACGCCGCTCTTCCAAGAAGGCTTCCCAGAGATCGTCCTCGACGAACACGAGCAAAGACACGCCGGGCCGCAGTCCCTGCATTTGGGTCTGATATTCGCCGGGCAGGAATTCCTCAATGGACCGCCCGTATTCCGGTTTGGTAATGATGATCGGAACATCCAGCCTATCCGGAACGTCTTCAAAGTACCCCACGTTGGAAAACTCCCGTAGATACCAGGGCAACGGCCAATAGTCGCCCTCGGGCTCGATGACGAAGATGACCGTGTCCTTGCCCTGCGGGGATGCGGCGGCGAGATCGTCCAAGCTGTCCAGCAATCGGGTTATTTGCCCCGTGGTGTGGCCGTAGGCGTAGGGGTTTTCGTAATCGGCGGCATACTCGAACACGGTGCGGCGCCCCTGCATGCCGAGCTGTACGGTCGCGGCCGCGACAGCGATGATAAGGATTCCCTGCAAGCTCCAATGACGAAGCCAGCGCAAGGCGGCGAAGAACCCTGGTCCCGCCAGCAACGCCATCCCATAGATAAAAGTAAGCATGTTCCATGGGGTCTTGTACGGGATCAGGGTGAATACAAGGGCCGTGATCAGCGTAAACAGCGCCAGGAACCGGAGCAGATGCAGCCCCTTGTCTTTCCGATAGGGGAAGACGGCGGCGCCCACTCCCAGCACCGCCAGGCCCACAATCAACCCTTCCGACCATACCGGCGCCCGTGGTTCGCTCCAGTAGAGCAGCATATTCCAATAGAAATGCCAGGGATGCTCGTGAATCTCAGCGCCTTCAGCCCGCCCCGCGTAATGCGTATAGGTTAGAATCGAGTCCAGGGCGCCCTGCCAATGGGTGAAGAACGAGGAGAACAGCATTACGGAAACCACCAAGCCCGCCCCTACAATAAGGGCCACGTGTTTCGTCGACAGCGTGGATAGCGAAGGGGCGCCTTCCCAGGGGGCCCGAGGGTCCAGGCGGTTCCACAACCAGCATCCCGCTACGCCGAGCGCCATGGCGCCGTACAGGATGATACAGGTTTCCTTGGTGGCGTGCATCAGGCCCAGGCAAACCCCTGTGAGAAGCGCCCAGGGCCAGGAAGGATGGAGCAAATATCGCCACCCCGAAAGGATGGCGGCGAAGGTGAAGAACACGAGCAGCGTTTCTTGAATGAAGTAGCGGCCATAATAGGCGAGAGAAGGCGAGATGGCCACGAGAAGCCCCGCGAACAAAAGCTCCCACCGCCCAAGATAGGAACCGAAAGGCCATACAAGCAGCACCACCGCGATACTAAAGACCACTGCAAGCAGCCTGAAGGTGGTCTCGTCCGTCTCGGCGAACGTCGAAGCTCCGCTTGCCCATAAGAACGGAAGACTGAAATAGTAGAGCGTGGGACCGTGGTGCTCCTCGGGATCGTAGCGGTACTCCCCTTCCTCCAACAGAACGCCCGCCTTATGCGCCTGGTTGGCCTCGTCCCCATGAAAGGGCCGCTCGTCCAGATCGATGAGGCGGAAACCGGCCCCGATAACGACCACGGCGGCGAAGGCGGCAACCGCGGCCCATAAATGCGCCTTATTCATGACTTCTCCCCTTAGATAAGATAGGTTTCTGCGAAAAAAGGACCGCCCTCTTCTTTTCTAGAGGACGATCCGGATATTCGGCCCACCCTACGTTCGTTGCGTCAACGAGGGGGCTGGCTGCCACTGTTTGAAGATTTACTCCGCGGGTTTGCCGTAGACTTCTACTTCAATCCAGTGGTTCCGCTCGTTCCAATTGTTGCCATTGCTCCAGAGACGCACATAGCGCGCTTCTACGCCGTCTGCCTCGACAAGCCGCCCCTGGTGCGTGGTGATGTACTCGGGATCCTCGCCTTCGCCGAAGCCCAAATTGTTGGCGTAATCGTTGTTGAACAACGTGGTCACGTCCTCTTCAAACTCGGGATCATTGGAGACCTGCACCACCACGTCGAAATACACCCGCTCCGACTCGAAGAACTGCCAAAACAGGATGGCATAGATGTCATACTCGTCTTCGAGATCGATCTGAATCCATTGCCGCCCATCGGGCAACTCAACGACTTGGTCGGGGTCGTAGGCCTTCTCGCCGTTTACGATGTCCTCCAGCTCATTAAACCGGGGATCCGCGCTCGCGCTCACAGGTTTGTCACGGGCCACGTTTTCTA
>JAWOFY010000057.1:0-4104 GCA_046497285.1 Candidatus Hydrogenedentota bacterium | reverse complement strand
ATCGCCGGGCACGTGCGCTGCTCCAGGGAACAACATCCCCCTTGATCCCCCTTCGAAGGGGGATCAAGGGGGATGTTGTTCCCTGGAGCAGCGCACGTGCCCGGCGATTGAGGTTCACGCAGAACGCAAACCCGTTCGTGATCGGAGTTCCATTCCAATGACCGCACCGGCCGTGACCCTCACCACCGATTTTGGCTGGCGGGATCCCTACGTCGCCGCCATGAAAGGCGTCCTCGCCTCCACGTGTCCGGAGGCCGCCGTAACCGATTTGAGCCATGGTATTGGCGCGCAACAAGTCACGGAAGGAGCCCTTTTTCTGGCGGGTGCGGCGCCTTGGTGGCCGCGGGGAACCATCCACGTGGCGGTGGTGGATCCCGGGGTGGGAAGCAGCCGGCAACCCGTGGTCATCTGGGCGGGAGGCCACATCTTTGTGGGACCAGATAACGGCCTGTTCACGTTGGCGCTGGAGGTCCTCGGATTTGAAACCGCCCGGCGGATAGAAAACCCGGCGTGCATGCTCGCCGAAGTCACCCCCACTTTCCACGGGCGGGACGTGTTCGCCCCCACGGCGGGCTGGCTCGCCGCGGGCGGTGAGGGCGAGGATGTAGGTCCCTTGGCTGGGGAGTTGGTATCGCTCGATATACCCGCGCCCCATGAGCCCGACCCGGATACCATCGTGGGAGAAGTCATCCATATCGACCACTTCGGCAATGCGTGCACGAACATCAACCGCTCGCAGTTGAAAGATGGCGGTAGGGGCCGCGTGCGGGCCGCGTTCCGGGATATTGGCCCGATTCGCGCCACGTATAGCGACGCCGAGGCTGGCGAAGCGCTCGCGCTTATCGGGAGCACCGGCCACCTCGAAATAGCGGTCCGCAATGGCAGCGCCGGGGAGACCCTGGGCATTGGCCTGGGAAGCCCTGTCCGGGTCCGCCGCGAATAACTGGAATTGGAGCGCCCTTCGCACATGACAACCCTGCCCCAGACGGTCTCCATCGACCCCCGGCGCAACCTCGATTGCGCGATCGCTATCCCCGGCTCAAAAAGCTGCACGGCCCGCGCCCTCGTGATGGCCATGTTGACGCACGGCCAGACCACCCTCTATCAGACGGCGGAGTGCGACGATACCGATTGCATGGTGGCGGGCATACGGGGGCTGGGCATCCCCGTGGCACACAAGCCGGAGACCATCTCGGTGGACGGCGGTGAGTTGCGTTCCCCCTCCGCCCCGCTCCACCTCGGCAACTCGGGCACCGCCGTGCGTTTTCTCACCGCGGCGTGCGCCGCCTTGAACGGGACCGCCGTGCTCGACGGGGTACAGCGCATGCGCGAACGCCCCATCGGAGATCTCGTGGAAGCGTTACAGCATTGGGGCGTGGAGGCAGAGGCGCCGACGGGGTGTCCCCCCGTCACGGTGCGTTCGACGGGACGGTTTGGCGGCCAGACGCGCATCCGGGGCAACGCCAGCAGCCAGTATCTCACGGGCCTTCTTCTCGCCGCGCCCCGCGCGACGGAGACCGCTGAAATCGCCGTCGAGGGCGAGCTGGTGTCAAAGCCGTACATTGATCTCACCCTCGCCATGATGCGCGAACGGGGCGTCGAGCCCCAGCGGGACGGCTACCAGCGCTTCACGATCCCCGAAGACCAGCAGTACGCGCCCGGCGCGTACACCATCGAGGCGGACGCCTCCGGCGCGTCGTATTTTCTGGCGGCGGCCGCCATCGCGGGGGGACGCGTGCGCGTCGACAACCTCACCACGGCCAGTCATCAAGGCGACGCCCAATTCGCGCGCATACTCGAGGCCATGGGCTGCGCGCTGGAAGAAGGAGCCGGGTGGATGGCGGTCACGAGCGGCGACGTCCTGCGCGGCATTGACGCCGATCTCAACGCCATGCCCGACATGGCCCAGACCCTGGCCGTCACGGCCCTCTTCGCGGACGGCCCCACCGTCATCCGCAATGTCGGCAATCTCCGCATCAAGGAATGCGACCGGCTGGCCGCCACCGCCACCGAGCTGCGCAAGCTAGGCGCGGAGGTGGAAGAGTTCGAGGATGGGCTGCGGATAACGCCCCGGGAATGGCGCGCCGCGGCCATCGACACCTACGACGACCATCGCATGGCCATGAGTTTCGCCATGGCCGGCCTGCGCATACCCGGCGTCACCATCAACAACCCCGCGTGCGTCTCCAAGACCTTCCCCGATTTTTTTGAGCGCTTCAACGGGCTGAAATAGAACCCGCCCAACGTTAGATCAGAGCGCCCAACGTTATTGGATCCGGATGGGATTGGTATAAAGCCAGGTGACCCACTCATCCCCTACCGATAGGTCCACCTCAACCCGGTAATTGCCAGGGAGTTCGGGTTCGTAGGTCATCTCGCGGCCCTCCGTTTCATGCACGACGGCTCCGTGGCGCAGCAGGCGAATCCGGCCGGGGTAGGGGGAGGCCGCCCGCAACTCTAGGCCCTCTTCCCACGGTATTTCCTGGCCCATGTGCCCTTGGCCTTGGCTTCCCTCGGCGACAAAGCCGAATCCGCGCGCGTCGGCAATCATGTCGAAAGCCACATACACGCGGCCCAGCTCCAGGGCCTCCAGAATGGCGTCCTCGCTGAGTTCATCGGCAAGGATGTGCGTATTCATGAAGCGCAGACTGCGTTCGTAGGGATCCAAGTCAAAACGCCAGACCACTTCTCCCGGCGCCGGCGCCCCCACTATCCGCCGCAACAACCACGCCGAAACCGTGCCTGACTCCCATTCCCGCATGAGGTCGCCGTCCGTGCGCTCAAGCCGGAGGCCACCGTCTTCACCCCCCACCAGACGAACGCCCAGGTTCTGATGCGCGTCGTTGCCCGCGATCCCCACAATGCGCCGCATGCGGTTCAAGTCGTCCCATCGTTGCTGGACCATGGGCATGGGCTGCTCCACCAGCCACATGACCTGGTCCGGGTAGCGGCGCAGGGACAGCAGCATATTGGGGGCCAGCTTTCTCATGTCCGTGCGGTTGAACATGGTGTGAAGGTTCAAAATCTCCATGCCGTCCAATTGGGGCACATCCCAAAACCGGTGCTTTTCGGGGTGGGCGAAAAAGAGCAGACCGTCTTCGTCTTCGATGCGTTCGGCCAGGGCCCACAAGTTCTCGTCACAATCCAACACCGTGTCCGATGGCAATCCCCACGGCATGAGATCGCTGGCCGTCTCAAATCCCGGCACGAAGAGCACCCCGTCGTGAACACCCCGCCAGCCAAGGCTGTAGTCCGCCTCCCCGTCCACGCAGTGGTCGCTCATGAGCATGAAATCAATATCCGCGGCGTGCGCGGCCTCCAGGATTTCGTCATACGACACCAAGCTGTCGTGGCTGTGCTCGGAATGCGCGTGGGCCACTCCCCGGAAATGCTCCCAGGGCAGCTCGATCCCGGTCTCTTGGCGCGTCTCCCGAATGGCCTCCCATTGGCGGGCTTCCTCTGGAAACACCACGAACCGGTTGTACAAGGCTTCGTGGGAGAACCACAGGAACACCACGAGGCCAATCAGCGCCACGAGCACAAGGAGGCGAAACACCAAGCGGAGAAGCCCCCCAAAGAAATCCCAAATCAAAGACGGTTCACTCGTTGAACTCATGGTGACAACTACTCCAACATGCTGGATTGAGGCTCAAAACCATCCAAAACTACCACTTCGAGAGCCCCCTACCACAAACACTACCTATACGAGGTTTGGAAAACAACCATCTCGTGGGGATAGCGACCCATAGCCGAGCTTTGTCCCCGGAAACTGCGCCTACATCCCGTACGGCGATCAAACGCGCCTTTGCGAGGCGCCGGATGTGCGTGTATCATGCCTGCGCAACGATTCACAGCAAAAACGCGTGACCGGATACCGACGCCGAACCGTTACGGTGGCGGGCATTGGAGCGGAACTATCCAATCCCAAACGCCAATACCAAACGGTTAAGGATTTGGCTCTCGCCTCATCCGACGGGCGACGCGCCGCTCCCATGCTTGTAACCGTTTCCACGGCGTTCAGTCAAACCAACACTCAACCGCCTTCGCAAAGCGCCGCGCCATTCTCCAACCCGCTCGGCGCTTCCGGCCAGACGACGCAGAAGT
>JAWOFY010000048.1:0-9770 GCA_046497285.1 Candidatus Hydrogenedentota bacterium | reverse complement strand
CTTGCGGATCATCTTGAGGAGCTGGCGGGTGGGCTGGCTGTTGCCGATGATGCGCGTCGCCGCGGACGAGGCGCCCTGGGCGGCTTGGGACGGCAGTCGGCCCGAGGTTTCCTTGCGTTTTTGGAGGATCTTGTCAACCTTCAACTCGATTTCGGCGAGTTTGAAGGGTTTCGCGATGAAATCGTGCGCGCCGTAGCGCATGGCTTTGACGGCTGTTTCCAGGGTGCCATAGGCGGAGACCAGGATCACCTCGGTCTCAATGTTGACTTCCTTGGCGGCCCGCAACACATCGATCCCGTCCTTGCCCGGCATCTTGAGATCCGTGATGATGACGTCGAACGGCTGTTCCTTGACACACGTCACCGCCTCATCGCCGTTGGCCGCCGTGGTTACGTCGAACCCGCGATCCTTGAACGCGGCGGCCAGCAGTCGCCGCAGACTGAGCTTGTCATCCACGACAAGCATGGTTTGAGTCCCGGTGATGGATTCCGTTTCCATTGAAAGTGGGTATTCCCTCACAACAAGCGCTTCCGGCGCCGTACCGGCGGCCCTAGATACGTCATCTGGCGTCACTCTTCCCCGAAAAGGCGCCGGAAGGCATCGCGGCCTTCATCCGGTGGGCCGGCGGATTCCCCGTGTTCTCCAAACAGATCCCCGAACGTGTCCCGGGCGCTATCGTCGTCCGGTTCTTGAGCCTGTGGCGGGGCGGTCTCCGCGAATTCAAACTCCCCGCAGAAATTAGCGGCCGCCTTGTCCGCCACATACTCCACCGTGGGATTCTGGCATTGTTGGGACACGCTTGGGTCGTAGAACCGGCAGTTTAGACAACAATGAAGCCACGCGTCACACTGTGAGCAAAACTCCTTGACGCCCGGTTCCCGTTTTTCGCTATCCCATTCGGCGCCGCAGTTGTGGCAACGTCGCATGGCGGCCTGCTCCTTTGGTTAATCGCACATCGTTGAACCGCACGAATCCGTGTGGATGTCAGATTATCCAATTCGGCGCCATAACGGCAATGCGTCGTTCAGCAACATATGAATTGTAGGCCACGCAGGGGGCGCCTTATACGCCGAAGCCAATCACAGTTGTCCCCTATCATCGGCCAAAACGGCGTTCGGCTGAAGTGTTCCAAGGAATGGGGGGGTAGAAGATGCGTGTTTCGCGCCTATATGCGGTTGGCTGTCTGGCCCTAACGTACCGTTTGGCGGGATCGGGATATCGGGTAGCGTGATTCCCGGCCGGCGGCGGAAGCATGCCGCGAGATGCCGGCGCGATCCCGTCTCAGATCTGGTGGCGGGACGCGGCTCGGGCGGGCCACAACAATACGGCTAGCAGAAGGGGGGCCGCGAAGAATACGGTCACGAGGGCGGTCAAAGCGGGCGCGGATAATGCGATGTTCCCCGTGATCGCATCGAATTGGCCCAGCAGCCCTGGCATGTGATGGGAAACCGAGGCAATAGGCGTTTGCATCCACGCCGCTAAGGCGGCGCCGAGGAGTCCGGCGCCGGCGACACTACCCACCGCGGCCAGTGCGCGTGTAACCAGACGCCGTCTTTGTTGGTCCAGCGCCGCCTGGATCTCAACGCGTATGCGAACACGCTGCGCGAATCCGCCAGGGGGGGCCTGGGCGGGCTTGGCGCTCAGCGCGTCATCAATAAGTTGGTCCAGGTCGCGGTGATTCCAGGCGTCATTCATCTTTTTGAAGTTCCTCTTCCACGATGCGCCGAAGCTGCTTCCGGCCGCGGTGCATCCAGGTTTTCAACGTGCCCAACGGGATTTCCATGACCCGTGCGATCTCGTCATACGCCACATCATCAAGGTAGTACAGGGTAAGAGCCGTGGCGTAATGTTCGGGAAGCTTAACCACGCTGCGCCGCACAAGCTCCTTTACCTCCTCTTCTTCCAACGGGGCGCCAGGTTGAAGGGGGGACGGCTCATGGGGTCCCAACGGCACTTCGCTCCGGCGTTTGCGCCGGTTCAACTCATTCAGGCACACGCTGCACGTCACCCGGTACATCCAGGTCGAAAAGCTGCAATCCCCCCGGAAGCCCCGAATCAAGCGGAACGCCTTCAGGTAGGCGTCCTGCGCCATGTCTTCGGCCAGGTTCGCGTCGCGCATGAACCGGAGGGCCAGCTGGTAAACAGACCGCTGCGTTCGCCGCACCAATTCGGAGAAGGCCTCCGTGTCACCACCCTGGGCGCGGCGAACAAGTTCCAGGTCGGCGAGTTCGGCCATCCCCAGCTCCCGTGTTAAGCGGTTCGCAACTCCGGCTACGGCAATCATGGGGTATTCCCCCTAATCCAAATGTTGCCGTTGAGCGTGTGCAGGTTCAAACGCGTTTCCCCATCGCCGATGGCGCCCCGCATCAGGCGATGCTGCGTGAGCGCCTCCGGATTCAACGGTAGATCAGACCGCACGCTTCCCCGGCCGGTCTCCGCGCGCACCTCGGCGGAAGGTTCGCTCAACACGACCGTGATCCCGCCGTTCTTGGACGTTAGGTCACAAGCCTCCACCTCCGCGTCGAGCACGCGCGCCACCACGGCCCCGTTGGTGCTATCGGCCCTCAGTCTCCCACCGCTCACGTGAGCGTACACATTTCCATTTACCGTTTCCAGTTCGGCGCCATGCGGAGCTTCCAGCACGCGGATACGGCCATTGGTGGTCCGGGCTGTCACCTCTCCCTGTGGGGCGAACACTTCGATATCGGCGTTCCGGCCCTGCACATTAACCTGACCGCTTCCCCGGCCCACCCAAACATTGCCATTAGCGTTATCAATATACAAATCGGCCCCGAAGGGTACATGGATAGTATAATCCACGAACACGTCCAGCTCGCCGGGCCGCTCCTCCGGTTCGCTAGTTAGCGTCAGCGCGCCGTTCGCGGTCTCCGAGACAAGGACCGAGTCCATATACGCCCGCGCTATGGGTTCGTCTTCGGGCGAATACGTATACATCGTGATGCGCGCCTCTACCTCAACGGCCTCCCCTGCATGGGGCCGCACTCGAAGCGCGCCATCGTTGTTTTCAAGCTGGAGCCGCTGAACGGCGTCAAAGGTATAATGCCGTTTCTGTTGAACGGCGGGAGGCCCCACTACGGACAGGCGAAGCTGGGGCGCGATAAGCGCAATGGAACACGCCAGCACCATCACGGTGATAGTGGCTGCGGTCAGCAAGCTCTTAAGCAAAGGATTCATAATCGTTAATTGGACCATTAATAGGCCCAGCCGGTGTCACGTCTCCACTGTTGGGGTTTCGCGCAATGGTAGCGTCATCGCCATGGGCGTGAAACGGCCCGGGGACCAAAATGGTCTGACTGACTGGAACGCGCTAACGCCGGGGTCTAGAATAGGCTTTGGACATGCGCTCCCTCGCGGTTGCGCGCATGCGCCCTCACAGTAGCAGTTGTTGAATGCAAAAGAAAGCGAATTGAGCCCCTATTATGTCAGAGATTGCCGGATTCATTGTCGCCCTCTTTCTGTTGGTTGCCGTGCTCACGCTGTTCGCCGTTATTGTGCGCGGGATTCTGAGTCTCTGGTGTGACTACCGCATCAAGCGCCGTTTCCTTCAGTGGCTTGCCAAGCATCCGGACAAGGTAAACGGCGCGGCGGATATACCGAAGAGTCTGGCGGAATTCTCCGCCCAACCTTCTCATTTCCAAGGGCAAGACGTTGCGGTGACAGGCCTGTTGCTCGCCGTATTTGGACTGGCGGCCGTCGCGGCAGGCTATGGCTTGCGGGTAGGTAATATCGCTGTGGGCCTCTACGTTGGGGGCCTCGTTTGTTTTGTCGCGGGCCTCTCCCTAGCGCTTGTAGTGGGTATAGTGCGTTGCGTGCGCGCGTTGTCCCATTAGAACCAGTGTCTCCCTTCATCCAAGCGCTTCCTTCCATGGTGAACCGGGTTTTCCAAATAGCGTCTCGTTCCCCCAATATGATGTGGTATTTTGGGCCCCAATTACGTTATGATGTGTAGTGTGATGGGCGGGGACATTCCGGAGTAGTCCTCACCCCCGGGACCATGCTCCTCGCCGACTGGGTTAAGGGGGCTTGGTTTCACTACGGGCTAAATGGAACAGGCGGCACTATAGGGGTGGAAATCCGATGAGGAGGTATGAGATTCGCGAAACCTTGGAGAACCCGTATGCGTTACCCATCATTCCCGGAGTAATCATACGTCTGCTGCAAGAAGAGGGAAGGACCGCCTGCCTGAGTGAGTGGGTGAGCCTTGATCCTGTCCTGTCCGTGCTCGTCTTGGGGCGAGGGGCCCCGTTGAGTGGCGCAAACTATTTGTCTCAGCCGTCCATAAAGGCCGCCGTTGAGAGCTTGGGAGCCGCCGGCCTCCGCGCCCTGCTTGTGCCAGCCTTGCCCGCCCTGTGGCGGCCGCTTTCGGGCATCCCGAATCACTGCCACCTCGGCCTGTGGCGCCATGCCCTCGCTTCGGCGCATATCGCCGCGCGGCTTGCCCGGCAGACCCCCGGCGTTTCTTCGGACACCGCCTATGCCGCGGGTTTGCTCCACGATGTGGGCAAATGGCTTTATCTCACGGCGGCTCCGGATTCATTGAGCGACCACTGGCCCACGGTGAACGCGGGCGGGGCGGCGGGCCTTGAGGCCGAACACCGCGTTTTTGGCGTGGACCATGCCCTGGGGGGGAAGTGGCTGACGGAGAGCGCCGGCGCGCCCGAGCTTTTGAGCCGCGTCATCTGGTTGCATCACATGCCCGCGGGTTCGCTTGCCGAGGATTCCGCGCAGGCGGGGCTGTTCCGCATTGTGTCCACGGCCAATACCCTTGCGCGGCTGGCGGTGGAGCCCGATGAAGGGTCGCTCTCGAAATCCCTGGCGCAACGGGTTGATATGGAGCCCGCCGCCTTGGAAGAACTCGCCGCATGGGCGCGCGAAGAGGTCCAGCGCAAGGCGGAAATGGTCCACCCCGGCGGAGAACCTCTCCCGGTTGATTGGAATGAACTCCAGGGACATCTCAACAGTATCGTGGAGGAGATCGAGCAAAGCATTCGCACCGCGTCGGCCCGGGAACGCCAGTTCTTGAATCATGAACGCCTCTTGGCATTCGCGAGCGAGGCAGCCGATATCACCGATCTCAGCGGACTCGCCGGGGCGATTGGCCGCGCCGCGCAAGCCGTCTTGCCGGGTACGGCGGGGCTGTGTCTGTTGCCTGACCCATGTGAAGAAGCGGTACTCGTGGGGGCGTGGCGCCACGGCTCCGAACCCGTGGGCGTGCAACATATCGCATTGACGAGGTCCGATGAGGAGGAGGACAACGGCGGAGGGACTTTGCCGAATTTTCACGCCTTCGCCGGTTTGGACCGCCCCTCCTCGCCGAACCCCATGCCCGGCGCGGAGAGCCTGAGGTCCATGCGGGACTTGGTGGCCTTTCCGTTACTCGACGGCGATTGCGTGTACGGGCGTCTCGTGTTCGACCTCGCGGGTTCGCCCGATCCCGTGGGACGCGAGGAGATGGAGTACATTGAAGCGCTGGCGCGGTTCGGGGCTCAGGCCGCGGCGCGATGTCATGCCCGGCTCAGCCGCGAGCGGGAGACCGAGACGCTGGCTCAAGTGGGATACCGGCAGATTCAACACGCCGCCCCAGACCAGCGCATGGCGCCGCAAGCCGGGCTCGCGGATATGGTTGAGCGCCTCGCCCGGACGGCCCGGCAGCCGGTTGAGTCCTTGGCTCGCAACCTGGAGTTTCTGCGCGAGGAAAAAGGCTACAACGGCTCTCTACGGGCCCTAGGGGACCAGGTTGAGCGTATTCAAGACATGTTGGCAGACATGCAGGCGTGGGCGTCTCCCCACGCAACCACGTTCACTGAGCAGTCCGTGATGGAGATCGTCGAGCAAGCCCTCGACACCACGAAGGAATCCTTGGAGCAAGTGAATTACCGCGTCGAGGTGGAGGCTTATTCCGGGGATCTTGTTGTTCGCGGGCCGGGCGGGGGCCGCCTGGTCCGGGCGCTCCGCGGCGTTCTGGAGTTTTTCGGACGCTATCCCGCCGCGGACGAAGCCCGCCTTCGGCTTCACGTGCGCACGGACAGCCCGCATGGCGTGACCTGTCTCCAGGTCACGGCCGAGGAGGGAGGCGCGGCGCCCGCGGAAGACCTCGCCGCGGCGTTTCAACATCACCAAGCGCCCCCGGAAGCGCCATGGGCGTTGTGCCTTGCGGCCGTCCAGCGGCAACTGGAAACCTTCGGCGGCGGAGTCGAATTCGGACGGCGCACCGATGGGGCCTTCTTTGTGGCGTTTCGGCTGCTCCAGGCGGCATCCGCGCGCCCTGGTACACCCCTTCCATACGGCGCCGGCGCGGACGAATCCGCTTGGGATGCGAGCGAGCCCAAAGCTTGCCAAGCCAATCTCGGTCCCATTGAGCCGGAGCCGGCGCATGAGCCGCCAGCCCAAGACGCGGAGCCGGAACCTGGACACAGCGCTGATGCGGGCGAGGGCGCGCAAGACATCGATGCCCCGGCCTCTGACGAAGACGCGTTTCAGGTCATGCAGTTTCCTCGCATCAAGCCCGGCGCGCGGATGTGGGGCGCCGTTCCGAAGTGGGAGGAAGGCAATGGCAATGGGCAAGCCGCACCGGCGGACGCCACCGGCGGTGTGAAGGCGAACCAAGCGGAAACACGCCGCGCGCCCAAGGTCTTGGTTGTGGATGACGACGAGGCCTTATGCGATATCCTTTCCGAGACATTCCGGCAACGCGGCTACACGGTCCAAACGGCGCCGGCCAGCGCGAGTGCGCGGCCGCTTCTCAAGGAGGGCGATGTGGACGTGGTCCTGTTGGATATTCCCACGGCCGCCCGCGCCATGGATACGCTCCCGCGATGGCTTAGTGAGGCCCGGGACGCCGCAACCGTGATTGTCATGACAACGCATATCAACGAAGAGGACCGTAAGCAGATCGTCGCGGCGGGCGCGCGGGCTTGCTTGGCCAAACCGTTTCACATCGCGCGGCTGCTGAGCGAGGTGGAAGAGGCCGTCTCGGCGCGTCAAGAAGATCGCTGAGGACGGCGCACGAAGGGCAACGCGCCGCCCAGGGCCATGCCAGCGAGCGACAGGCCGATGCCCCACCGATGACTCGCGGGCGCGTAACGGAAAACAACTTCGTGCTCGCCTTTCGGCAAGGCTACGGCGCGGAAGGCGTGGTACGCCGGGATGATGGGGACCGGCTCTCCGTTGAGGGTGGCCCGCCAACCGGGATAATAGGCGTCGGCCAACACCAGCATGGCGGGGGCGGGCGCCTCGGCGGATATGGTCACGGTGGTATGGGTCCGGGCGACAACTTTTGCTTTCCCTTGTCCGCCAGCAGGATGGGGCGTGAATCCGTCGGCCGGCTGCTCTTCCAGCAACACCGTCTCGGAGGGATCAAACCCTGGTTCGAGCATTCGCGCGAACAGCGCATCCACATCCTCGGGGACTTCGTGACTGCCCGTCAGAAACGCCCGAGGCAGTGCGGCTTCGTTCCGGTAGATCTCGATGCCATTCAGTTCCGCCTCAAGGGTGAAGTGTTCAGGATGTTCTTCCAGGGGGAACTGTGGAGGGTACTCGGGGTTGTGGAGGATATGCGTCACCGCCCGCACCGGCTCCGGATTCCCCCAGATCTGCTCCCCCAATGTCTCTTGAAACCGGACAATCCGTGCGGGATGGAGACTGTCGTAGCCCAGCCATTCCTCGATGCCATAGTTGGGCAGGATGGCCGATGGGATGCCCGCCTCGGCCGTGGCCACCCGGATGGGATCCGGTTGCTCGCGGAGGTGGTCCGTCATTTCTGTGTTCGGGAAGACCTGTTGCGCGGGCAGCGTGGGATTGAGGTTGCGGTTGTGAACGAGCAGGTCCGCGCTCAACACTATCAGCGCCGCGAGAGGGACCGCCCTATACATGCGGCTACGCCACGGGCTGGATCCGTGCAGATGGGATGCGGCGGCGGGCAGGGCGAGCACGATAGCGGAAAGGCCTAGAAACAGCGCCGCCAACCCGATTTGCGCGCGCGTATAGGCCTCCAAGCCCTCGATCCGGATGCGGCCCTCGAAAAACATCCAAGCCGTCATCACCACGGCCGCTCCCAGAGCGGCGGGGATCGCGGCGGGCCAAAGCTGACGCCACGCGCGGTCTTGTTCCAGCCAGACGGCGATGCCCATGACGCCGAGGAGAGGAAGCGCGAATAGGGCGAACGTGCTGTGGTAGGCGATATGCATCGTGCTGAAGCCGGGGAGTTCGTGAACCCATTGCAAGGGCGGCGCATTGAACGCCAGTAAGAACGACACAACCGTCGCCCCCGCGAGCGCGAGCCCCTGCCGCACGCGCAAGGCGGCGCGTTTGCCGTGGGCCAGTAGCAAGGCCGCGCCGCACCACGCCAACATGCCGCAATACAGCATGCTATGGTAGTTCGCGTTGTTCTCGCCCCAATGGTTGCCGTCCGTGGCCGCTCCAAAGAAGCGGGGGACCCAAAGAGACACAACCGCCCCCGGTGTGAGCCAATCCACGTCCGGCGTCCCTGGCCGATCCTCGAGCGCGCCCGCGTTCGCCAAATACTCAAGAAACGGCAAGACTTGCCCCATCGCCGTGAGTAGGGCGAGTCCCCACGCGGCGGCGAACACACCGGCGGCGGCGCAGTACATACGCACCTTGTGCCGCTCCAAGGCTAGACGGAAAACAAAATAGACGGCGAGACCTAATCCGGTGGCGAACGCGTTCTGGGGATGCCCCGCCAAGAGCATCAACAAACTACCGGCCAGTAGGGTGTAAAACCCCTTGTACAGGCGACGCTGGACAATCCACTCGGTTCCAAGGAACGCAATAGGCAGCCATGGGGTTACCTCGGTTTGGGTCCACTGGGCCCAGACAAGATTGTAACTGGCCAGCATCCACGCGGCGGCCG
Source organism: Candidatus Hydrogenedentota bacterium (assembly GCA_046497285.1). Classification (GTDB taxonomy): domain Bacteria; phylum Hydrogenedentota; class Hydrogenedentia; order Hydrogenedentales; family SLHB01; genus SKRY01. Next base: position 880 of record JAWOFY010000048.1, on the reverse strand, counting down.
CGAGACGGGCCATCGGGGGCGTGAGCTTGAGCCCTCGCGCGCAAACATACGCGCTCAGGCCGCAGAACGAGAGTTGCGCGAGGAGGTAGAGGGTCTTGGCGATATCCGTGCTGAAGACCGCGAAGAGCAGGCGGGGGGGATAGAGTACGGCGCTGATGTAATTGGCGAGCAGGGGGATGCCGGTGAGCTGAAGGGGGTTCCATAGGGGCCACTCCCCGGCCTCGAGCGCGCCGGCCATGGCGGTGTAGTGCGCCCGGAGGACGGTGATGACGTCCACCATGAGCAGGTTGCGGGATCCTTCCCACCCAGACGGCGCGTACTCGGCCCAAGGGGCCATGTGAAAGAGCACGTCGGCCGGACTGATGACCTCGCCGCGCAGGAACACGCCCGGAAACACGAGGACGCACGCCGCCACGAGCAAGCCCGCCAACGGCAATCCCTCGCGGAGGAGACATGCGGCCCACCGTGGGCGCGCCGGACCCTCGCTTTCAGCCCCGTGGATCGTCACAGTCCTTCCCCTTGGACCGCCAGCGTTGAGCAGGGCTCATCCACCCGCGGCTCCATGTCTGGTAAGGATAGCGTCGTCAGTCGATCCGTTCCAGGGGAAGGCCTTCGGAACCGTAATGCGTCCGATTCCACTCCTCGGGTTCGAGAGCGCCATTCGCGAAGCTCCAGACTAGATAGGGGTCGGCGGGTTCGTCCGCCAGGCGGAAGATGAGGTAGTCATCCTCGATTTCCCAGAACCCCCGCTCCACAATGGGTTCGGGTTCCCCTGCGTAGTCGGAAATAAGGTATGCGTTTCCGCCGGGATACATCTCGAAGCGCACCGTCCGTCCGGAGCCGCTGGCCGTGCGGAATTCGCCTTGGTACACGGCTAGCG
>JAWOFY010000321.1:0-4244 GCA_046497285.1 Candidatus Hydrogenedentota bacterium | reverse complement strand
GGGGCCCCTTTGTTCATCCGGCGCGCCCGGCTCTTCCCCTGTCGAAGCATCGGGTACGAGCTCCTGAATCGGAGGATCATCCGCCCCTTCGTCCGGCCCTTCTGGCGCATCCTCATCGGGGGCGTCGGGAATGAGGTTCTCAAGGGAGAGATCTTCCGCAGACGCTTCCCCTTCCTGCGGCATGAGAGCTTCCATGTCTGGTGAGGGCGACCCCTCTTCCGCCGGGCGATGCCCTTGCTCTTGGGGAGGTTCTTCCCTCTGCTCAGAAGGAGACTCCGCAGCCGCTAGCAACGTGCTGTGCGGGCCAATAGCTATTGCCACCCCGAGTAGGAGAATTGCGCTTATCCCCATCGCTACGGCGCGAAACATGGCTATATACTCCTAATTGCGGCTTGGTCCATCGTCGCTACACCAGTTCACTCGCTGGCGAACTCAAACGCTGGACTGTCCTCGGTTGGTTCACCCACATCAACATAGTAGTTTTCCAATGGCAGCGGGGTCTCCAGAACACCGCGATACTCGCCACTGGAATCGCAAAGATAACGGCGGGTCATTCTATAGCGGTTACGCAGCGAGAACTCGCTATCGCTTTCCGCAACCAGGGTGGGGTCTAAATCAAGGAGTATCCTGCCCAGCTCACTCTCGCGGGGAGGGGTGGTATACCATTCATAATAGTAGGTGATCACCATTTCCACAGGCGTTCGGTAGCTTTCGGACCTGAGAATATCATCAATGCTATATCCGATGAACTCTCGATAGTCCTTCGCATACACTCCTTCACCTTCCCGAAATGGCTGACCTTTAATCTCATGAAAGCGAACTTCGTTCCGATGCTCCTCTTCGTAGGACTCGAAGTACTCGTGTTGGCGATGGGCGAGGTCGTGAGCCCTTTCCTCCAGTTCAGCAATCAAGCGCGGGTGAGGAAGTCCTTCCAGATACTCCTCGCCCTGCCGATCGCATCCCGCAAGGGCCCCGATAGTAATCAATCCAATAAGTACACAACCAGTAATTCGCGCGCCACGTCCCTGCATAACTAAACGAGATTTCATAATCGCCCTTGTCTCTGACATAGTCTCACGGCTAGACATCATTATTCACCTGTTCGCCGTAACTCGCCATCCGGCCCTTCATAAAGTTGTCCGGCCGGCATGGCTTCCACGCGCGCCTCAAAAAAGGCAAGCCGTATAGCATCATAGCCCCTTGAACCCAGATCATTGGCTTCCCGGATGGCCTCATAGAGCGTCCAGCGGCTATCGTTTTCCCGATATACAAGAGCCGCATACTGCCGGCGCTGTTCCCGCGTGGTCTCGTTGCGGTAGTCCCGGCCGCGCTGTAACGCCAATACGCCTGAACGCTGCTCATACACCCATGGCGTATCGCGAAGCTCGTTGACTCGCTCGCCGCGAAGCGCCCGCGTCCGAACCGTTTGGCGTATGAGTTCGGTATCCAGCATCAAGCCATCGCGGTCTTGGGGAACATAATCCTCATCCGCCGCGAGAACGGCCTGTTCAATCTCCAAGGCTACTTGGCGAAGCGCCTGTTCAGGGACCGCATCAAAGTCCGGCCTAAGCTCACTGCCCACGCCCGGCACGGTAACACAACCCATCGAGGCTAAAACGCCCACTAAACCCAAAACGCATCGAGCCATTATTGTCCTCCTTCACGAACTCCCAACAACCACACAATTCTTCCCTAGCCGCTTTGCTTCATAAAGCGCATTATCACTGAGACGTATCATCGCTTCGCCCGACGTCATTTTATCATGCTCCAAAACAGCCACCCCAATGCTTATCGTTACCCGTTGGTCGTCGGACATCCCCTCAAACACCTTGCTATTCACATGTCGCAGAAGACGGTCGGCTTCAACTTTGGCGCCTTCCACCCCCGTTTGAGGCAAAACCACGATAAACTCTTCTCCGCCATATCGTGCGATGATGTCGCTCTTTCGCACTGACGCCGTGATGCGGCGCGCCAGTTCCCTCAGGATATAATCCCCCTGGAGATGGCCCCATGTGTCGTTAATCTGCTTGAAATTGTCAATATCCAAAAGCAAGCAGGAAAGGGGTAGATGATACCGTTGCGCGCGCTCGAACTCCTCGTCCAACCGTTCGCGGATATGCCGGTGGTTGTAAAGGCCGGTAAGACCATCGGTAACCGCCAAATACTCCAGACGCTCATTGGCGCGTTGAATTGACTCAAAGAGGTGGGCCCGCTCTAAGGCGTTGGAGGCGGCTTCGGCGACGATTTCACAGAAGTTGATCTCCCTGTCGGAAAAAGCGCCCTTTCGGCGGGCGGCCCGCAAAAACAGCGAACCCACGTTCTCATCGTGGAGGACAATCGGAATAACCAATATCGAAGCTATCTCGGCCGCGGCCAATTCCGTTGCGAATTCCTGCAACAGGGGGTCGGCTTGAACATCATTTACGATAACTTTGGCGCCGGTATGCAGCACGTGCTGTAGCTCTGGGTATTTGCGAACATCAATCAGTAGATTGTATACCTGGGAATCTTCATGGGACGCGAGCACATGCCCCATTTCGCTGCCGCCCCAAAGCCTCACGACGGAACACCGGTCAATCCCGATGATTTGCGCTATCTTTTCGACGAATACAAAAAGGATGTCGTGACTGCGCCGCCGGGATGAAATGGCTTTGAGTATCTCAAGCACGCAAAAGAGGTCGCCTTTATCCACCGAGGCGTCCCGGCGCTGGCGGGAAAGCACCTCGACGTGGCGCGCCATCAGTTCGGTGGCTAAGGCCAAGCTGGCATCTGTTTGCGCGGGCGGGGAAGCCTCCATGGCCTGGGGCCACAGTCCCCCGGCTTGCTCACCGACAAGCTTTCCGAACCTCCAGACAAGGTCCTGGCGACACGTCCACCCCCCTGCCCACCGTCCGGATACATGGCCGCCAGCTCCCGTGGTGGAATTGGTGTAGAATATGGCCACGGAATGAAGGGGAGAGAGGAGGATAAGCAGCCGCTCATGTTCTGGGACCATGGCGGATCCTTGGGGGTATTCCTGAACGTTATCAGCCTTCGCCCAAGCCGCCGGGGTCCGGCCCATTACCAAGACTTGCTCGGCGACGGAGCTGAAAGACGCCAGTTCAGCCAAAGAGGCCGCCGTCACTTCGTCTACAATCAGGTAGCAGTCGCCCGAAGTGTATTGCCAGCAGTTGCGTCCAACCGCGCGCGCCAACTCCTGAAACGAGTCTGGATCAGTGATAGGAATCACTCCGGCGGAGCCATCCTCTCCCGCCTTGCATGTTCTCCACAGTTCCCTCGTGAGAGAGGGCGAACTTGACGTGTTCATATTCTCCATTCAATCTCACCGGTGAACCCGCCAGTTAGTCAGGGAGTTCTCCGCCTCGGTTCCTGGTCAATATGCAAAACCCGCACGGCGTTCACAACCGTCCGGGCATGCGGAACTCCGTTAAAGACTGAGCCACTGCTGACAAGCCTTTGCCATCAGACTGGACTAAACACCTCGACCACTTCCACGGGCGTCGCGCGAACTACAAGGTCGTAGAGTTCCTCTACTTCCTCAGTATACATTCGAACGCATCCGTTGGAATCATACTCGCCGATGGTCTCTGGAGCAATTGTGCCGTGGATCCCCAAATCCGTCGGGAGCCCTTCTTCCTCAGGCACCATCGGCATCCAACGCGTCGCCAATTCATTGCGAGGATCGTCAGGCGGGATAAGACCGCCTCCCGGCTTGAACCAGGCGGGATCCTTTTGTTTATTGCCCACCCGGTAACTGCCCAGAACCGTTTCCTGGCCCGGCCTGCCTAGCCCGACCTCGTACCGCTTGAAAATACCGTCGTTATCCAACAGGAACAACCGCTTTGTCGAGCGCTCAATCACGATGCGAAAGTCCTTGGGCGTATGCTTCAGCCTTTGCCCCACGCGCAAATTAGCGGGGTTCTCTATATTGTTAGCCCGCATGAGGAGGCCTTGCGTCGTGTTAAGCTCTACCCCGATCTCGGTCAAATTATCGCCCGATTGAACTTCGTAATAACGGCTTTCAGGGGTTTCCTGAGAGGAGAAAATCAATTCCACATTGACGTCCCCCAACGCGTCTAGCGCCTCCTCCCAAGCCTTGCTGTTCCATTCGGCATCTTCCAACGCCTTGGCATAGTAGTCCCGCGCTTCCCAAAGGTCGCCTTCCCGTTCGGCTTGGCGTCCAAACGCCGTCAACGCCTCGGCGCGGAATTCGGGGGCCGCTGTATCCCGCACCTCGTCATACA
>JAWOFY010000319.1:0-6597 GCA_046497285.1 Candidatus Hydrogenedentota bacterium | reverse complement strand
ATACAATTTATCAACAGCAAAAGCACGAAATTGGGCTATACCTGGCGGGAATATGGGAACGCCAACGATCATGAGTCCGCCCGGACGCAGTACCCGAACCATTTCCTCTATTACCTTTTCTGGGCTTTCTAAATGTTCAAGAACCTGCTCGCATACGCAAATATCAAAAAATGCCGAGCTATACGGCAAGCCCTCCTGCGCGTCGCCCAGTGTCAATTCCCATCGAGATGGTTCATAGATTGATTGACAACGGTGCTTACTCTTATCAATGCCCCAAAACTCCAACCTATCCGCGATCCCGGCGACTTGACAAAACCTGACACTGCGTCCGCGGCCGGGCCCGATTTCAAGCATTTTCAATGCGGTTTCTCTTTGTTCTTCTTCCAAATAGCTGGCGATGGCCTCGGCCATGCCAGCGTACCTCGCAAGTCGTAACCGATACTTGCGATGTGATGGAACCGCCTCAAAAGCGAGTTTGGTTTTATCTTGTATGCGCATACTTTCATCTCCCGCTAACGTCAGCGCTCATTTGCCAATATGGACCGCAGCGAAATTGCCGGCCGGTGCAGCGCCTTGTTCGCCATTGGAAGTATCTACATTTTATCCTTCAGCATGTCCGGGTTTACATCACACGGTACACGCAAAGTGTCAGCAATTGCATTGAAACTGAAGAATAGCTCGATAATCTGCCTGGCCTGATTCACCTCTTGGTCGCTGGCTCCGTTCATGCGCGCCATTGTTTCATGGGCAAGCGTGCAGTACTCACAGTGATTGACCTCAGATATCGCAAACGCGATGAGTTCTCGCGTTTTACGGTCCAGCCCGCCGACCGAAAGCATGATCTGCTTTTCCCTTTGCCAGTTCAATTCGAGCTAATCGGCGTCTATGGCAGCCTGCGCTTTGAACAAATTCGGCGCCATGCCGAAGTCGTCGCCTACATCCGGGTTGTTCTGCAATGCCGGTGCACCCCGCAAATATCCGAGCGACTCAAGGAACCGATCCATTTCGGCAACGGTCCTCCTATAGTTCTCCTTTCTATCGTAATTAAAGAACCCATGGGGTTGGTTGCTATAAAGATGTAAATCGCAACGACGCCCTTTCGCTTCCATCAGACGCTTATATTCCTCGGCGGTCTTTACGGGGATCAGTTCGTCCTCGGTTCCAAGAAACACGATGGTAGGTGGCGCAGTCGCGTCGATATTATGCATGGGCGAGAACTCTTTCCAGTACGCTTTGACTCGGGAATGACCATAGCCGTTGGGGCCATTATCAAACACGGGATTGAACAGCACCAGCGCGTCGGGCCGGGAACTGATACTCAGATCCTCTCCCTCTTCCTCAAATCCCTTGATGACGCCTGTAGCCGCAGCTACATGTCCACCCGCCGATCCACCACCGGCAGCAATGCGATTTGGATCAATACCAAGCTCCTTTGCATGCTGCCGAATCCATCTCACCGCCGACTTACCGTCCATTACACATTCGCGTGGCGTGGTATTGTTTCTTGACCTCACCCGATACTCAGCAGACATTGCCACCATACCGCGAGAGGCTAAATACTCACAATGAGGATAAAACTGACTCGGAGACCCGCTATTCCAGCCGCCTCCGAAGAAGAAGACGATGGCAGGACGTTTGTCCAATTGCTTGTGTCCCTCTGGATTGAAGACGTGAAGTTTCAGTTTCGTTTCGCCAACGCTCTTGTATTCGAGGGACTCGTCGGGCGTGTAACCCTCGAACTCAAGCGAATAAGCCGGAACAGAACTCGCAATCATAAGCAAAACAAAGCATCGAATTAGAGTCATTTTACATTCCTCTTTGAACAACGTTTAAAGTTACGTCTCGGCTGGAGCTGGGTTTGGCGCAGGTTCAGACGATAACGCCGCAAATCACCGCCGCGATTCACTGCCTATGCGGAATGTGTCTTGTTCCGCTTCCTGTTTTGTATGTATCTTAAGTATTTCTTTTGCATATCGTTGCCCCAGAAGCTTCATACTCCTTGCATTAAAGTGCCAGCGATCCATGACCTCAAGGCCTTCTGAACTGGCGAACCCTGTCGAGTCGACCGTTTCAGGTAAGTTCGCAATCTGATGATTAATGAGTGGCGCATCATTGACTTGCCCTGCAACAAAAGGAAGATTGGAGTCGCCGAAATCGCTGCGGAGATTCTGTATCAAGAGCTGTAGCTTTTCGAGGTAATGAGGATCTCCAGCATCAGACTCTCCCTGATGCCATAGAACACCTTTTAAAACACCTGCCTCCAGGGCTGCCTCGGTTCTTCTTATAGCTTCTTTGTAGAATCTCGATCCCTTGGACCATTCTTCTATACTTGAGCCACCTCTAGCATTGACGACAAGCCCAATGGAAATATCTTTATTCTCTTCGAGTATTGTTTTTGAGAAGCTATATCCCGGGTTCAGTTTCTGCATCCCGAGATCCTTCCTTATCGAAGAGTAACGATTAAGAGGATTCTTGGCTGGTTCCCATTGATCTTCGCCGTTGAGTAGATAGCACCGTTGAATGTCTTCCGTTTCTTCCTCTGTGTACGGCGCTCGTCCAGCCATGTTGGATTGGCCAATTAGAAGGTAGACGTGGAGTGTTTCTTCGGGACCCTTGTATGTTTGTGGGGTATTGTCCGCCCCAGGCAACATTGCGCCAGGGATGCAGCTCATGCAAACGAGTAGTGCGAGTCGTGTCATTTTCTTTTCCTGTACGAATCACCAGCCGGACTCTTGACGTTTTTTCCGGCGGCCACGGTTTAGCGGCGCGTGCGCTGGCGTTTTTGTTGCACGGCAGGTTGTCTATCACGACAATGTCACCGAACTGCACGGTGGGAACCAAGACGTGGACCACATGGGTCAGAAACGCCGGACCGCCCATGGCCCCTCAAGCACCCAGGGCGCCTGCGGTCCGTTGCGGCAATCATGGTGGTGCCTTCCCAGCGGGCATGCGGTGCGCCATCCTTGATGCCAACCCCGCGCCGGGCCCGTGCGTAAAGGCGCGTCATGTTGGGTTTGGCGCACGATTCATCAATGAATAGCAGGCTTTTTGGGTCGATCTGGCTTACGGCTTCGACCCACTGTGCTCGCGCTTGCTAGACCTGCCGCCGGTCTTGCTCGGATGGGCAGAGCGTTTTTTTCAATGAAAGGCCTTCTCGGACCAGGGCGTAATGAATGGCGGGCAGTGAACACGCCACCCCAATTGCGTCGCGCAACTCGACCAGCTGGACAAGCCGGCGCCGGTGCGTGGGGGTAAGCTTTGGCTTGCGTCCCCAACGGTGGTGACGCGCCCTGATGTCGTCCGTGCGCCGCCGTTGCTGGAGGAGCTTTTTCACCATCCCCAACGAAACGTTATAGCGCTCGGCGATTTGCCGACGCGTGCCCGCGCCCCCGTCGTAGGCCGCCACAATCCGTTCGCGCGGATCCTGCGATATCGTAGCCATGTCAATCTTATAGCATAAACAAGACCAAAATGGCTACAGTGTATTTTAAAATACCCTAAGCAAATGGAACTGTTCGCCCTACATCCACGATGAACTCCAAAACCAGCCAATTTTTTGGGGAAGTCCCGGGTGGATTTGACTCGGTGGGTTTCACCCGAATAGCATAAACTCTTCACCCAATTCTGTCTCGGGCCCAGGCAGCCATGGCGCGTCTGGGTTCAACCTTAAAGAGGTGTCACCCAGCCATGCCTCACCGCTTAATCACCATGCTTTCCCTCGCGCTTTCTGTTGCCCTCATCGCGGGCCTCCCTGTTTCCGCCGCGGCGGATGAGAGCGTCGAACGCTACGATGCCGTCGTGTACGGCGCCACGTCCGGCGGAGTCACGGCGGCGGTTCAGGCCGCGCGCATGGATCGTTCCGTAGCGATCATCTCGGTGAACCGCCACATCGGCGGGATGAGCAGTGCGGGCTTGGGCCAAACCGATACCGGCCGGATGGCCACGATTGGCGGCCTGTCCCGCGAGTTCTACGAAAGGGTCTACCAGCATTATGAATCGGACGAGGCTTGGACCCGCGAAGAGCGCGAGGAGTACCTTGGCATGGGGCCCGGCGAGCATGAATGGTATTTCCCCGTGGACCGTGTCCGCGAGTGGGGCCGGGCATGGAGGGACGGCATGGCCTTCACCTTCGAGCCACATGTCGCGCTCAAGGTGTTCAAGGACATGCTGGACGATGCGGGCGTGACCGTGGTGCTGGAGGAACGTCTGGACCTCGACCCCAACCGGGGCGTCGTGATGGACGGCGCCGTCATTGAGGCTATCGTCATGGAATCGGGCCGGCGTTTCGAGGCGGATGTGTTCGTCGACGCGACCTATGAAGGCGACCTCATGGCCACGGCGGGCGTAAGCCATATCGTCGGCCGGGAAGGCAACGAAGCGCACGGCGAGAATCTCAACGGTGTGCAGACCGAAAACGCGGTCAACCACCAGTTCCAAGACGGGGTGGACCCCTATGTCGAGCCGGGGGACCCCGACAGCGGTCTACTGCCGGGCCTGGATCCCACGGGACCCGGCGAGGAGGGCGGTGCTGACCACCGCGTTCAGGCCTATTGCTTTCGTATGTGTCTGACGGATGACAAAGACAACCAAGTGGCCTTCGAGAAGCCCGCGGGCTACGACGAAGCGGAGTACGAACTGCTCTTCCGCAATTTCGAGGCGGGCGAGGACATCGTCCCCTTGCACCCCGCGCGCATGCCCAACCGTAAGACGGACACCAACAACCACCGCGCCATGTCCACCAACTGGGTGGGGCGGAACTATGAATGGCCGGACGGCGATTACGAGACGCGCGAAGCGCTTTTCGAGGGTCACAAACGCTATCAGCAAGGTCTTATGTGGACCCTGGCGAACCATCCGCGCGTGCCAGAGGACATCCGCGAGGAAGTCAGCCGCTGGGGTTACGCCGGCGACGAGTTCGAGGAATACGGCAACTGGCCGCCCCAACTCTACATCCGCGTGGGCCGGCGCATGATCGGGGAATACGTGGTCACGGAAACCGACATTCGGGGTGGGGGCGAAGACGTGGACGATGCCGTCGCCATGGGCGGCTACCAGATGGACAGCCACAACGTCCAGCGTTATGTCGACGAAAACGGCCATGCGCGCAACGAAGGCGACGTTCAAGTGGGCGCCCCCCGGGCTTATCCCATCAGCTATCGCGCCATCATCCCCCAGCGGGAAGAGGCGTCCAATTTGCTGGCGCCCGTGGCCATGTCCGCCACCCACATCGCCTACGGCTCCATCCGCATGGAGCCCGTCTTCATGAAGCTTGGCCACGCCGCGGGGGCCGCCGCCGCCTTCGCCATCAGCGAGGATGTGGCCATCCACGACGTGGCCTATGGCCCATTGCGCGAACGCCTTCTCGACGACGGCCAAGTGCTCCCGCAATAGAATAGAACGATCCGGGGCCTAATCGAACCACGGAGGGCTCGGTAGTAAACCACGAATGAACGCGAATTAGCGCGAATTAATTTCCAGCATTATATCTGCGAGTGGACAATTGTAGTGCACACAGCGACTTGCAGAAGTGCTCCCGCAGCGCATGGATCTTGCTAACAATGGCTGGATAGCGCTCCGAATACTCGGTATTATAATCGATTTTGGCAAGAAAACGAGCCTCCGATACACTTCTGCAAATCGCTCCACAGATAGAAATAGTTATGTAGAGTATATCTGAAAATGTGCACGCATTTTTTCGTGGGCCAATGCTTCGGATCGGTAACACACTCATGTTTGGGGCGCAATTCGCGCAAATTCGCGTTCGTTCGCGGTTCATCCATCCCGGCACGTGGGCGTTTGCTTGGGGGCGAAGGACGCGTTTGCGGTTGACACGGGCGCCTCAAGGTGCTACGTTGCGCACATGGGCAGGGGGAAGTAAGCGCGTCTTATAGACAGGCGTAGTGCGCCGAGGGAATCAAGAAGGCATGGCGGGATTATCGGACAAGGTCAACGAGTTTCAGCATAAACTGCGGCGGGGCGAATACGTTTCCGAAGCCGCTGTGTCTCAGGGCGTCGTGTTGCCGGCGCTTCACGAACTCGGCTGGCCGGTTTTCGACACCTCCATCGTGGCGCCGGAATATTCGCTTGGAGACCGTGGCGAACGCCGGGTGGACTACGCCCTCTGTCATCCGGCGAATCGGCCGGCCGTCTTCATCGAAGTCAAGAAGGATCTGCGGAACACCCAGGGCGGCGACCGGCAGCTTTTCGAATACGCCTTTCACGCTGGCGTGCCGATGACCATATTGACCGATGGGCAAGAGTGGAGTTTCTATCTGCCGGCCGAGCAAGGCCACTACGACGAGCGCAGGGTCTACAAGCTTGATCTCCTTGAACGCGGCGCCCAAGACGCCGTGTCCATCCTAGACCGGTACCTTCAATATGGCGGGGTCTGCTCGGGGAAGGCGTTGGAGTCCGCGCGGCAGGATTACAAGAACGAGGCGCGGAAACGGGAAATCCAAGAGACCATCCCCAAAGCATGGGCGAGCCTCCTCCAGGAGCCCGACACGCTTCTTATCGAGTTATTGTCGGAAAAGGTGGAAGACCTCTGCGGCTATCAACCCGATCCCGAACTCTGCGGCGACTTCCTCGAAAATCAAG
>JAWOFY010000361.1:0-8443 GCA_046497285.1 Candidatus Hydrogenedentota bacterium | reverse complement strand
AAAAAAGGTTCATGTCCCATTTCCGGGGAAAGCCTGCCGTATTTTGAGGAAGAAGTAGTCATCGTCGCGGTAGCCGTAGGCCATGCGTTTGATGACCTTGATCTTGTTGTTGATGCCTTCCAGGATGCTTGTATGTAGGGGATAACGGCAGTGGGAGAGGATGCCGCCGATGTAGCCTTCGAGCTTTCGGGCGAAGGCCTTGAGAGGCGCGATGGTGCTGCGCATGGCCCGGTTGCGCCATTGGCGCCAGAACTGCTTTGCCTGTTGGGGGCACGTGAAGTTCCAGAGCTGTTTGAGGTCGTCCTTGAGCACATAGACGGTGGCCAGGCGCTTGTTGGCGTCGAGCAGCTCCTTAAGGCGAACGCGATCGCCTTCGCGCGTGATGTTCTCCTCGTTGCGCAACAGCAGCCAGCGGGCGCTTTTAATGACCTTGCGGGCGCGCTTGTCGTCCTTGACGCGGTTGGCTTCGTCCACCCGCACCCGGTCCACGACTTCGCGGGCGTACTTGGCCACGACATGGAAGAGGTCGTAGACGATCTCGGCGTTGGGGCACTGGGCTTGAACCTCCTGGGCGTAGGCGGCGTTCATGTCCATCGCGACGGCTTGGATGCGCTCTCGTCCGGCCGGGCCGAGCATCTCGAAGAAAGGCCGCACGTCCTCCCGGCCGCGGCCCCGGCCCACCCAGAGGACTTCCTTACGACGGGGTTCGATGATCACGGTGGCGTAGCGGTGGCCCTTTTGAATCGCGAATTCGTCCATCGCCAGCGTATGGACCTGGGTCAAATCCGGCGGGCCGAGGGTCGCTTCCAAATGGCGTTTATCGATGTTCTTCACGGTCTTCCGGTCGATCCCATATTCGGCCGCCACGTGCTTATGAGTGGCCACCTTGCACAAACGCGCCACCGAGGCCGCAAAGCGCGTGGTGTGCCGCGCCCAGGGGACAAGCCAACTCAACCGCTCCAGCTTAGGCCCCCCACACTCTTCGCACCAAAGCCGCCGCCGCTGAACATGAAGCCAGCACGCCAGACCAAACACCGGAAGCTCTCGCACCCAGCGCGCCTCCCGCTCATGCATACGCGCACACACCGAGCCGCACTCTTCGCACACGCCCGAACCGCCCGTAGAAACCAGCCCAATCACCACCGCGTGCTCCTCTGAAGCCCCTTCCCGCGTCCTGCGCTCCACTAAATCAACCCGGCACCCTTCCCATCCCCCCAAATCTTTGATAAGCTCATAAGCAGTCATGGCGGCAGTCTCCTATCTTGGCTTGTGGTGAACCAAAAATAGCAGAGACTGCCGCCGGGACGCATCTACTCCCCGGTATTCGCCCATGAACCTAAACTGGGGGTAGCCTCGGTGCGGTATGTCTTGGCCATGAGGTGGCACGGGCTTCTAGCCCGTGATTCATGGTCTGGAAGGCCCTGCCACCTCCAAGCGAGTCCACTTCGGCGGTCAACACGTTTAGGCATGACGCTCTACAAGTAGCCCCATCCCCCCTCAAGCCGCCGCGCCTGGATCCTATTCGGCGGGGGAAGGCGTCTCGTAAAACTCACTGTTGACGTATTCGATGGGAAAGGAGACCTCGGTCCCTTGTTTCTTCACGTTGCCCATGGCCACGCCCAATTGCTCCTCGCCCAAGCCGGTATTCTCGCCGGCGAACGTGCAATCCCGCACGTTGAGAATGCTCCCCTCCGCGAGGTCAAAACTGGCGTCTTGGAACGTGGCCCCCGTAACGTCGACGGTCTCGCTGGCGGCCTGAAGTTGGCCAATGGGACCGGTGTTGCGGATTATGGCGGGGCCATATGATCCACCCTCGAAGACGGGACCGCCGTGGCGTCCCAGATTGAAGCGCAACCTGCCCGGGTTTTCGAGGTAGATATCTTCAACGATCACGTTGTCTGGCACGCGGACATCGTAGCCGTAATCGAAGTTCTGGTCGACCCAATGTTGGAACACCTGCACGTCGCCTTGGTTCCGCCGCACCGTGATGTCCCGCAAGACGATGGTTCCGTAGAGATCGGCCGTGTCGCCGCGCGCCCCGAAAATGCCGCCGCGGCCGGTGTCCACGGTGCAATTCTCGATATGCAGGTTGGCCCCGGAAAACCCAAACGGCCGGCGTGGGGCGAATTCCCAGGCCTGCAAATCAGCCTCGGGCGTGCTGTCGCCGGGCACGCGCACGGACAGGCCGTTCACCGTGACATCGCGGATGGAGTAGTTCCGGCCGTAGTGGTCTTCGATGACGTTGTAGTACCCGCCTTCAATGGTGATGTTCTTTCCATGGCGGCCGTCGAGTCCCTTGCGGGAGTTCGTCGAGATGCAGTCGTTGTACCGGACATTCGCCACGTTGCTGTTCAAGATGTTGTAGCCTAGGTGGGCGCTGGTCGCCCCGGAGAAGTAACCGTTGTTGAACTCAAGGTTAACGGCCTCGCCCACGTTGAGCAGGCGGGACATCGTGGCTTCCCGATCGCGCACGGATATCTCCAGCCCGTTGAAGGTCATGTTGCTGCGATTAACCGTCACCGCGCCCGCGTTGATGCGTTTGGTCTCGCCGCCGTGGTCCCGCAGGCGCACTTCGACCCGCAGGTTGTTCACCGTCAGAGGCACGTCCTTCTCCCGGTACCAAACCTGCGTTCCCACCCGCCGCCAGATGTTGATGTCGTCTTCCGTGCCGTCCTCATACTCAAATTCGTATTGCGTGGTGGCGCTCCCCGGGTTGGGCTCCACGGGGCCGATGTCCACCTCGCCATAGGTGGAGTGTTCAAAGCTGGAGCCTTCACCCGAGGGCCACGTCGCCTTGAACACTTCGCCCTCGTGGGTGACGTAGTCGACCTTGTCATAGACATCGTCGGCACTCCAGGCATCGGCTTCCGGCCGGGGATCGTAGGAAAAGGCGAACTCGGGAAAGACATCGCCCCGGCCCGAAACGATCTGGGTGATGTCGTTCTTGTCATAGTAATGGGCCCCCTTGCGCACCCGCCGCGACTTGAAGAAATCGCTCGAATAAAACCCCAGCGTCCCCCTTTCCTTCAGGTCGATATGACCCTCGCCATTGGCCAACGGGACATCCCGGTACAGGGGGATCTCCAGATCGCCTTCCTCGATTCCGTGGAAGTGTTCCATGTCGAGTTCTTGGGCGGGATGATCGGGCTCGAACACAATGTGGGGATTGCGTTTGGGGTGGTGCGTCGGCAAAAAAAGATCGTGGGAGAACTGGGTGCGATCCTCGTCGATCTCCATGTCCTTCACGAAGACCCCGTGGTTCTCGAGGTTGCAGCGTAGCTCGATGTCGTCGTAGAAGACATACTCGCCGCCGGGCACAAACAACGTCCGGCCCGTGGCGTTCACGGCGAGATCGGCGGCCTGTTGAATAGCAGGCGCATCGTTGTGCTCACCATCGCCCTGGGCGCCAAACCATTGGGGGAAGATGTGGACGTTGTTGGGCGCGCCTTCCACCACCCCCTCCCCGGCGAAAATCGGAACGACGCCCGCATCCACCTCGCCGTTTACTTCGACGCGGTTTCCCTCTTCGACCACGAGTTCGGCGCCATTGCGAAAGGCCAACGTCACATTTTCGGGAAACACCATGTCGTTGGCGACGAAACGGCCGCGAATCAAGACTAGGGTGGCGGGTTCATCGCCTATCTCTTCAAGCACTTGCTCGAAGGCTTGTGTGTCGTTGACCTCTCCATCGCCCACCGCGCCGTAGTCCCGGATGTCAAAGGTTCCATCCGCTTCGTTCGCGGCTGCCGCCTGCACAGCCATCAAGCCTGCGAGCAGGCTCAGACCCAACACCCCCGCCATACCCCTAACGCATTCCTTGGCAAAACGCATGGTTTGTTCCCTCCTGTGCCCGTGTTTGTATCCGGTCTGTGTAGCACGCCCGCTTCCGCCAACGCAAATGCGGGGGAGGCTCATGCTCCCGCGCTGGTGTGCCATGGGTCTAAAATTCAACTGTCAGACATAGCGCGCGCTGCGGTATTGCCGGGGATCAATCCCGTGCTTCTTTACCCGAAGCCCCATCACCCGTTCGGTGATGCCCAGGGCCTCGGCCGCCTTGGCCTTGTTTCCCCGGCTGTTCTTTAAGGCCTCCACGATCATTTCGCGCTCCACGTTAGCTAGGGTTTCATCGAGCGTTCCCTTCATGGCGGCGCCGCTGGCCTCGGCGGTCTGAAGCGTCGGCGGCAGATGGTGCCCGTGGACCACGTCGTCATTGGTAAGCACGACGGCGCGTTCAATGCAGTTCTCCAATTCCCGCACGTTGCCCGGCCAGTGGTAGCTGGTAAGCATGTCGATGGCGGGGGTCGATATGCGGCGCACGTCCTTTTGAAGCGCCTTCCCGCACTTTTCCACGAAGTAATTGGCCAATTCCAGGATGTCCGTGCGCCGTTCGCGCAAAGGGGGGATGTGAATGGGGAAAACGTCCAGCCGGTAATAGAGGTCCTGCCGGAATGTCTCCTCTTGGACAAGCTTCTCCAGATCGCGGTTGGTGGCGGCGATAACCCGGACATCCACGCGAATGGTGGCCGTCCCTCCTACGCGCTCGAATTCCTTTTCTTGCAACACGCGCAAAAGATGGACCTGCACCGTTGGGGGCAGATCGCCTATCTCGTCCAGAAAAATGGTGCCCCCATTGGCGAGTTCAAAGCGGCCCTTGCGCTGGTTGACCGCGCCCGTGAACGCCCCTTTCTCGTGGCCAAAGAGTTCGCTCTCGATGACCGTCTGCGGGAGGGCCGCGCAATTCACCTTGATAAAAGGGCGCTCGGCCCGGGGGCTGTTATAGTGAATGGCCTGCGCCACGAGTTCCTTGCCCACGCCGCTCTCGCCGCGGATGAGCGCGGTCGTGTCGCTTTGGCTGACCCGGGCGATAAGGTCGTAGACCTGTTGCATGGCGTTCGAGCGCCCAATGATATTGGACGGTTGAAAGCGCGTCTTGAGCTGTTCCTGTAGCCGTATGTTCTCGTCCAGCAACCGTTGGCGCTCTTCCATGGCCTCCTGCCGCAACCGCACGGCCTGCGCAATCATGGACGCAATGATCGACAGGAGCCGCACGTCCTCATCCAGTGACACGCTCTCCTCGAAAAGGCGATCCACGCTCAAGGCGCCGATGGTTTCATTGCCGATTGTGATCGGCACGCAAATGAACGAGATGTTTTCCTTGCCGACCTCCTCCCGGGCGCCCGTGCGATCGAGAAAGAGCGGATCGTCCGAGATGCGCGGCGTCACCATCGGCCGGCCCGTCTGCACCACCCGGCCGGTCACGCCTTCGCCCGGCTTGTACCTCCCCCGTTCTTGTTGGGAGGAGGACAGGCCATGGGCCGCCTCGATGTAAAGTTCGCCGGTCTCCCGGCTATACAGGGTGAGCGTGCCCCTCACCATGCCGGTGTGCTTGTTGATCGCCTTGAGCACGGCGCCGACCTCGTCGCGCAAATCCATGCTGCGATCCAAGGTCTGGCCAATCTCGAACAGAAGGGAAAGCTCGGAAACTTCGCGGCGAACGGGAGGGGGACTTGTCTCTTTTGACATACAAAGATGTTCCTTTTTGGGTATTGCACGAACAGAATGGTAGGAAGCGCATGGAAAGGATACTAAAATGTAGACATAATTCCAAGCAAACGCCATGCCGCCCAATCGTCTGTAAAAGTTTCTCGAGGCGGTATCGCCGGCGTTCGTGCACCGTCCTTCATGCAGTACTTCCGTGACGGCGGTACGCCGGGAGCGTTCATCGGACTGGACTAGGAATGCGAGAAAAGGGCACACTATTCCCTGGGCCGGTTGTGGCATCCGACTAAGGAGGGAGCGATCATGAAAGGCATCGTCTTTGCGTTGACAGTGGCGGGCGTGGCGTTTGCCGCGGCGGCGTACGGCGAAACGGTATTCGAGACCCGTTTTTCCGAAGGGGCCGTTGGCGAACATCCCCCGGAGCCTTGGAGCGTCAGTCAAGAGGAGGGTCACGGGGAAATCCGGATGACGGAACACCCCGAGACCCAAGACGATCGGGCGGTTCATTACCTCAAAACGGGGGACAACTGGTTTCCCCAAATGTGGACACATCAGTTTGACCTGCCGGAGGGGAATGTGTACGAGCTGTCGGCCCGGCTCAAGGCCATACAGCCAAATTCGCAATGCCTGTTGCGGATGGATACCTACGTGGAAGGCGAACGCGTGCGGCTTCATGAAGGTTTTCGACTCGATGACGCGTTCAATTCATACAGCTTTCGCTTCGCCGTTCCGGAAGGCGCGTCGGGCGTGCGCGTCGGGATAGGCCCCGCCGAGGCGGATCAAACGGCCGAGTTTCTTGTTGACGCCGTGACGTTGCGCGAAGCGCGCGACAGGGGCAACGTCGTTGAGCATCTTCCCCCAGAATACGGCGAAGGTCCGTACCCCATCCAAGGCTTGGACGCCTTCATGGAGCGGCACGGACAAAAGCCCTATGACCTGTACCAACAGGACGATGGCGCCCTCGCGATGCACCGGCTGATTTTTGAGGACAAGCAGTTTGGAACCGAGGTCTGGATGATTGATGATTCGCCCACCGTTGAGCATGCCGGCACGGCTTCCGTTTGGTGGGCGTGGAATATCGACGGTTCCGCGTTGTATCTGGAAGGGACACGCGAAACAGAGGACGGTCCGCATTCGGGTTGGTTCTGCGAGGGCGATTTCTCGCGCATGTGGCCCGCGGCGGGTCCCCGGCCCGCCGTCTGGGCGCCGGAAGATCCCGAGCTTTACTATGCCCCGCGAAGTCCCTCGGACAGCGTGACGCGCCACAATTGGCGGACGGGCGAGCAAGAGACCGTGGCCGAATGGGAAGAGCTTACGTGGGAAGGCGTTGGGACGCCTTCTCCAACCGGGAAACGAATCTATGGCTTGACGCGCGACGAGCAGCATATCTTCGTGGACCTGCCTAACCGCGGCGTTTTCGCGCCGTTCACTCCGGATGACGACTACCCGATTCCCCGTTTATCCCTGTACGACGGCCGCCCGATTGGACCGGACGGCGATTCCGTGGGCTCGAATCATTTCTGCGTTATCCGGGATCACGAGGAATACGGGGACCTGATCGCGTTGCGGACGGGCATGTTGATTTGCCGGGATACGGGCGAAAAGACGTACATCGTGGCGCCGTTGTGCGGCAATACCAACTATCTTCGCGCGTTTTACGACGGCCGCGTGCATTATCCGGAAGGCGAGGAATGGAACAGTTACGGGCTGCCCTGGTTCGCGGAAGGCGTTGAGCTTCCAACAGACCTGGACATGGATGAGTTGTACGATCTCTGGCTCAATATCCCCCATGCGACCCATGGCCACGAGTCGCCTTCGCCCGACTGGCGCTACATCGCCACGGACGGCGGTACGACGCGCATCGCCCATGTCCAAAGCGGCGAGACGGAAGATTTGCGTCTTTCCCCTAACGGAACAAACTACCACCTGCATTGGAGGCTCCATCCCCGCTTTTTCGTGGGCTGGGTGCGCGGGTGGCATTTTGGAAGTTATGTCCGCCCTCAAAACGGGAACATCGTGTATCAGATCTTCTCCGATCTCACAGCGCAGCCTATCTTTGACACGAACCACCGCTTCAACGGCTACTACGCGGGCGGCGACTTCAGCATGCAAAGTCCGGACGCCACCAAGATACATACCGCCTCAAGCATGACGGGCCGCTTCCGCACCTACATCGCCGTGATGGCGCGTCCGAGGCCGCCCAAGGCATTAACGTGGGAGGAAGAGAACGGCGCCGTGCGGCTGGCGTGGGAACCCTCCGCCTATAGCGCCGAAACGCGGGGATACCTGGTCTACCGCAGCGAGCAAAGCGGGATCGGGTACGAGCTGCTGACCCCGGACCCCGTGAAAGACACGGAATGGATGGACGATGCCGTCGACCCGGGAACGCCGTATTACTATATTGTGACTTCCCTTGAACACTCCGGTTTGGAGAGCGGCTATTCCGTGGAGGCGGCGCGGGCCGGCGTCGAACTACCGGGGAAACTGGATTCACCCCTTGTGGTCTACACCGAGGCGGAAACCGCCATCCGTGATTTGGAGACGGACGCCCAGCCAGGGCTCGCCATGGGCGTGGATCGCCGGACTGCCTCGGACTGGTACTACGCCTACCGTCATCCCGATGCAGAGGACGGCGAGGCGGGGCTCGACATTGATATTCCCGCCGAGGACGCGTACCACGTATGGGCGCGCATTCGAAGCGAGGACGGCTCGGAGGCGCATTGGACCTTCGAGCTTGCGGACGCCAACGGCGAGGCGGGAACGGATTCCCGGGAGTGGACGTGGGTCCCCCTGACCGTCGAACCCGTGACACTTCCGGAAGGCCAGACCGAACTCACCTTCTCAACGGACGACTGGGGAGCAGCGATGGATCTCATCGCCTTGGCCACGGACGAGGACTTCGAGCCGTCCGGTCCGCGTCCCGAGAACCAAACGCCGCCCCCGG
>JAWOFY010000313.1:0-10165 GCA_046497285.1 Candidatus Hydrogenedentota bacterium | reverse complement strand
ATATTTGCAATTATTGTTTTGCGTTGTCCCCATGCTATGGTAGCTGTCAGAAAGCCAGCTATTTCAACCCCGACGGCCAAGCCTACTTCGCGCTGCGCCATGGCGAAACGGGTGAGACTGTCCATCATGAGCAGCACGTCGTGGCCTTGCTCCCGGAACCATTCCGCAATCGCCGTGGCCATGAAGGCGCCCTTAATGCGCATAAGGGCGGGCTCGTCGCTGGTGGCCGCGACCACGACGCTGCGGCGCAAGCCTTCCGGACCTAGGTCGCCTTCTACGAAATCCCGGACTTCTCGGCCGCGTTCGCCAATGAGGCCTATGACGTTGACATCCGCGTTGGTGTTACGCGCTATCATGCCGAGCAACCGGCTCTTGCCGACCCCGCTGCCCGACATGATGCCCACCCTTTGGCCCTTGCCGCAGGTCATGCAGGCGTCGATGGAGCGCACACCCGACGCCAAGGGTTCGACGATCCGTTCGCGCTCAAAGGGCCGGGGCGCCGCGGCGGTGAGGAGCGCCGAATCGGTGGTGTCGGGCGGGGAGCCGCCATCCAGAGGTTGACCCAGGCTGCCCAATACGCGGCCCAACAATCCAGGGCCGACGCCGGCGCTTTGCGGGGCATAGGTGGGGATCAAAACGCTATTCACCCCAATGCCCCGCATATCACTCAAGGGCATGAGTAGGAAGCGTTGCCCGCGAAACCCGACCACCTCGGCGGGCGCGGGGTCGCTTTCGGTTTCCTCGGAACGCAAGTAACACATGTCCCCGATACGCATGGGAGGCCCGGTGGCCTCAATGGTAAGCCCCACCACATCCGCCACCTTGCCGTATACGGCCAGGGGTTGGCTCCCTTGCGCCGTGACTGTGTATTCCTCGAAGTTTATCATGTAGACGGAGTCTGATTACCTCGCAGTTCGTTGAGGATGCGGGTTAACTGGGCATGAAGGGTGGCGTCCACCACCAAGGTGTCCGATTCCGCCACGCATCCCCCCAACCCAATTTGGGAATCGGGAATCAAGTCGATTTGGGTGATGCCTTCAAAGGCCTCAAGCAGTTCAGGCCGGTGTTCGCGCAGCGCCTGATGATCGGCTGGATTCATGCGGACGGTCACGCGAGCGCGATCGCTCATGAGCTCGAGGGCGGAACGCACCGTGCGGACGACCAGATCCCGGTCCACTTGGGCTTCGCGCTGGAGGATACGCGTGGCGATGCTATGGGCCAAGGTGACCACTTGCGGTTCAAGACTTTCCAGGAACTGACGGTAGGCGCGTTGCGTTTCCTGGGCCGCCTGCTCCACCGCCTCGGCAGCGTGAGCGACGGATTGCTCGAATTGGGCGCGCCCTGCTTCCAAGCCTTGGCGCAGACCTTCTTCATACGCCTCTTGCATGATGCGTTCTGCTTCGGCCTGCGCCTGAGCGAGCACTTCGGAGGTGTCGACGGTTTCCTGCTCTTCGACGGTGGCCGCCGTCTCGGGCAATACCTGCTCAAGCACCTCGCGCTCGTAGGTGTGGATGTTACCGGCCTGAGCCACGTGGCCCTTTATGATACGTGTTCTATCGCTCACGACTCGCCTTCAGGGGGGGCGGCTGAAGGGCTCCGCCCCGTTCTTTTTTAGCCTATTGTTGGTTTGGGACAACATCACGCCTATGTGGAACGGCGTCTTCCCCGTTCGTTACACGATGACCTCATCGTCGCCTCCGCCTCCCCGGCCTTCGACGATGATCTCGCCCGACTCTTCAAGGCGCCGGATGACGCCCACGATCTTCTGTTGGGCCTCTTCGACATTGCGCAGGCGCACCGGTCCCATGAATTCGATTTCTTCTTGAATCATTTCCCGCGCGCGAGCCGACAGATTGTGATATATCTTCTCCGCCACATTCTCGTTGGCGGACTTGAGGGCGAGCGCGAGTTCGCGTTGTTCGATCTCGCGCAGCGCCTTCTGGACGCCGCTATCCTCGACGTAGACGATGTCCTCGAAGGTGAACATGAGCCGAGCGATTTCATCGGCCAACTCGGGGTCGCGCTCCTCCAGGTCGGCCATAATGGATTTTTCGGTACCGCGCTCGATACGGTTTAGTATTTCGGCGACCTCATGGACGCCGCCAGCGAACGTGAAGCCTTCCGTAAACACAGAGGACATCTTACGTTCGAGAACCCGCTCCACTTCCCGGACGATTTCGGGCGGCGTGCGATCAATGGTCGCCACGCGAATCACCACCTCGGCGCGCACGTCTTGCGGCAACGCGCTCAAGATAATGGCGGAGACCTGGGGATCAAGATGGGCGAGGATCAGGGCAATGGTCTGGGGGTGTTCGTCTTGGATGAAGGTGCAAATTTGGCCGGGGTCGGCTTTCTTGAGAAAGTCGAACGGGATTTCTTGGAGGCTGCTCTGAAGGCGGCTCAAGATTTCCATGGCCTTCTCGGGACCAAGAGCCTTCTCAAGCAACCCTCGGGCATACTCGAGGCCGCCTTGTGTCACGTAGCGATTGGCCAGCATCATCTGATGGAATTCCTCCATCACCGTCTCGCGAAGATCCGGGGCAATGGAGCCAAGGCTGGATAGATCCACGGTAAGTTGATCTATCTCTTCCTCTCTCATCTGAGACAGCACATTGCTCGCCGCCTCTGGCCCAAGGCAGGCGAGCAAAACAGCAGCCTTTTTTCGGCCGTCCAGGGAACTAAAATCATTGGTTTCGGACACGGCCCTGCTATTCCTCCGATTCACTTATCCAAGTCCGGAGCAGGGCGGCCACCCCTTCGGGGTTTTGCTGGGAGGCTTGCTCCACCTCGGCCGCCATTTGCCGCCGCCGCTGCTCCTCGGTGCTAATGGCTGGCCCTTCGGCGGCGGCTTGTTCTGTTTCCTCTTCGTGGGAAACGCTGGCTCGGCGCAGCAACCGCCGCACCACGAAGAACCCAACGACAATTATAACCACCGTCAGGACATTCATACCATAGGTAGCAAGCATCTCGCGAAGGTTGGCGGTCTCGATCTCTTCCATGGCCGCCCGCGCCTCCCCGAGTTCGTCTATTCTAAAGGGGTGATCATAGACCGTAATATTGCCGGCCTCAACCCCTACCGAGGCGGCGATAAAATCTTGATACCGTTCGATCTCATCGTCCTCCAATGGAACATACTCCATGTCGCCCGTGGGTTCGCCGTTTTCGTCTACCTCGGGCTCGCGGTTGCCTTCAATAAAGGCGCTTACCTGGTAACCTTCTATTGAGCCGGGAGGCCGCTGAATCTGTTGGACGCGTTTG
The DNA here is from genome assembly GCA_046497285.1 of Candidatus Hydrogenedentota bacterium. Lineage (GTDB taxonomy): Bacteria > Hydrogenedentota > Hydrogenedentia > Hydrogenedentales > SLHB01 > SKRY01. The sequence continues at coordinate 6,907 of JAWOFY010000313.1, read as the reverse complement.
CTGGGCTCGAAGTTCTCCACAATCTCCTCGGTGGTTTCTTCCGTCTCTGTTCCTCCCTGCGCCATGTCCTCATCGGGAAGGTTAGCCACTGCGCCCGGCGGCCCTTCCGGCAGATCCTGTGTCGAGGTCATGGTGGTTTCGTTCACCATGTTACTCAACAGCGCGCCTTCTTCAACCTCCGTGATCTGTTCCGTCCCGCTGCTGAAGTCTACGTCGGCGCTGACCCGTATAATGGCTCGGACACCCATGGACTCCAGGGCTTGCCGGGCCTTCTCTTCGCGTTGACGTTCGAGGGCGTCGATAAATTCAAGTTGAGAATTGGCCGTGGCGGCGAACTCTTCCTCGTGCGGACGATGCAACAACTCGCCGGTGGTGGTGGAAAGCGCGATATTCTGCCGGGTGAGTTGCGCGCCGCCGTAACTCGCAATCGTACGCACAACAGCTTGCACTTCGCGAGCCGTTAAGGGACGGGTTGCGTCAATAGTGACCGCGGCCTGGGAGGGTTGTTGCTCGGTGACAAACAGTTCTTCTTCGGCTTCCGAAATGAATACAAACGAGCGCCTCACGAAGTCGAATTGGTTCAAATGGCGTTGCAGCTCCCCCTGGATCGCCCGCATGTAGTTGACGTCTTGAAGATAACGGCTGGCTAGGAGTTCCTGCTGGTCAAAGATTTCAAAGCCGGGGGCCTCGCCGTAGGCTTGGGGCAGGTCTTCCTCCATAAGCGTCACCCGCAGCCGGCTGCGCTCGCGTGCGGGCGCCATGATCGTCGAACCGCCGTTTCGCAGTTGATAGGAGACGCCCTCATCGCTTAGAGCGCTTTGAATGGCGGCGGAATCCTCGCCCGTCAAGCCAGAATACAGTTCGACATATTGGGCCCGGCCTGTAAGAAAGACAACCGCAACGACCACGGCTATGGTGGCTACACAAGCCAGGACAAGGTTAATGCGGGCGCTTAGGGATAAGCGCTGCCAAGCCTGGGCGATCCCTTCGGCGAGTTGACGCAAGAATTCCACTGTACCGTCCCCCACTGGCGGGAGCCAGCGCGCCCCGTCTTTCGGAAACTGGGGCGTCTTTCCGGCCCGTTAGCACCTTTTTGGGCTCCGCTTCAGGTAATAAAGCAATGGGCAGGTGAACCACGTTTGCGGCCGCGAGTGACGACACGTTGGAAGGCTGAACCGCGCCTACCCTTGGCGGCCGGTTTACGAGCGTACGCCGGCGCTTGATTATGTGCAAAAATTCAATTGTCGGCTCCGCCACAACAGAAAAGTCGTTACTGCGACTTTTCCCTCAAACACATGCGGCACACCATCACAACCCCATACTAAAGGCACCATACCAGGTATGGCGCCTTTAGTCAAGTGTTTATTTACACATAACCTATATGTGGACAACACGCGGGTTGGCGCGCCGTTCCCCCTGGAGGCTTAGATCTGCATCCGCATTACTTCTTCGTAGGCCTGGACCATCTTGTTTCGAACCACCATCATCGTCTGAAAAGCGACATCGGCCCGCTCCACGGCAACCATTGCATCGCTGACATCCTTGATCTCGCCGGCCACCAGTTGCCGGATCGTGTTGTCGGCTTCATCTTGGAGCCGCTGCACTTCCCCGATCGATTCTTGGAGCACCTCATTAAAGGGTTTGGCCGGGGTTGCATCAAGAGAACCGGGCTGCCGGAGTTGCCGGGGGTCCGTCCCGGTCCGGTCGGTTTGAAGTCCAGAGATGTTCAGCGGATCGTTCATACTCTCCAAATTCCCTTGTCTTGGTTGCTCCGTCAACCGCGGATGATTTGCATGGCGGCATTACGCATCTCGCCGCTGGACGCGATTACGGCGATATTGGCCTCATAGGCCCGCTGAGCCGACACAAGGTTCACCATTTCCACGGCGACATCCACGTTGGGATACTCTACGTAACCTTCCTCGTTCGCGTCTGGATGGCCGGGTTCGTAGACCCTACGCAAAGCGGACTGATCCGCTTGAATACGCGGCACGTTCACGCCGAATTTCCTCAGATCCGCGCTGGGCAATGGCTGGGACGCCCGGAACACCGCCTCCTGCCGCCGGTAGGGAGCGCCGGTTTCGGTGCGCGTGGTGAACGCATTCGCGATGTTGTTCGAGATCACGTTCATCCGTGTTCGCTGAGCGCGGAGACCGCTAACCGCGATGTCGCGCGGCGAAGGTCCCACGGCTGCAATTTCCATCAGAGTTGGCTCCTTTCCGGTCCCGCTTGATTACGTGTCGAAAGCGGCCCCCTGGCGGTTGGCGGCGCTAACGCAAGCCCTCCAACGTGCTCTTCACCATCTGGAACCGCTTGTTCAACAAGGCGCTCCATGTCGTGTAGTTGCTGGTATTTTGCGACAACTCCGTCATTTCCACGTCCAGGTCGACCTTATTGTAGTCGTTGCGTGAACCGGGTGTAAAGCGCTCGAAGTTGGGACGGTGACGCTCCGCCGCAATGTGGCGGGCCTGTGTCGTGCGGAGATCGGCACGGCCTCTGCCTTCAAGGGCGGCGCGCAACGTTGCCTGAAAATCCAACCGAGCCGGGTTGTAGTTGGGTGTCTCGGCATTCGCGATGTTGTTGGCAATGAAGCGCTGGTTGAGTTCCGCCGTGCGCATTCCTTCCTGCAACAGCCGTCCCACATCCACACCCGCATACGGTATCACTGCGTTCCTCCTTTCCGGGGTTCGTGTAACGGTTCAACAGCAGGGAGCAACCTTCATGCCATTTTAAGCGTTTCCCATAAGTCCAGACGTCACAGGGAGAAAGGCGATTAGCCTCTCTTCGGAGACGCGGCGGCGAGTCAAAGATGTCCTCTTGCCGCGGCATTTTTTGCCGCGGGTCGGGCCGCATTTCGTGGGCGCGGTGGCCATGAGGCTTTTTGAATGAAATGCCCGCCGGCGGCGCCGCGCGAACACAAAAAAAGCGCATGAGCTGGTCGTTATAGGCTCAGCTCATGCGGTGCTCACAAAGGTGGCTCGTGGCCTACCGCGCGCCTCGGTTAGGGGCGTTGCTCCAGCGGGATGAAGTCGCGTTTCACAGGTCCCGTATAAATTTGGCGCGGCCGGTAAATCCGGTTTTGGGGATCGTCGCGCATCTCTTTCCAATGGGCCATCCAGCCCGGTAGACGGCCAAGCGCAAACATAACCGTGTACATGTTCAGGGGGACCCCCATGGCGCGGTAGATGATGCCGCTATAGAAGTCCACATTCGGATACAGTTTGCGTTCGACAAAGTAGTCGTCAGCGAGGGCTTCCTCTTCCAAATTCTTTGCGATATCCAACAGCGGATCCTCGAAACCGAGATGATTGAGAACTTTGTCGGCCTGCGCCTTGATGAGTTTGGCGCGGGGATCAAAGTAGCGGTACACCCGGTGCCCGAAGCCCATGAGACGGACGCCGCTTTCCTTGTTCTTCACGCGTTCAAGGAACTTCTTGTAGTTCCCACCCTCCGCGCGGATTTGTTCGAGCATCTCAATGACGGCCTGATTCGCCCCGCCGTGCCGTGGTCCCCAAAGGGCGGTCACGCCCGCCGCCATCGAAGCGTACAGGCTGGCTTGGCTGCTTCCCACCATGCGCACGGTCGATGTCGAACAGTTCTGTTCGTGATCGGCGTGGAGAATGAGAAGCATTCTCAAGGCGTCTTCGAGCACCTTGGGCACTTCGTAGGGCTCGGACGGAGTGGCGAACATCATGCGAAGCAAGTTGGCGGCATAGGTGTAACCGCTAATGGGGTAAATGACGGGTTCGCCCACGGATTTCTTGTAACTGAAGGCCGCGATGGTTTTGGCCTTGGCCATGACCCGCGCGATGTTCGTCTGCAAGTCCTCCTCGGTGTTCTCGGGATAATAGGCGGACAGGGCGCATACCATCGAAGCGAGAATGGCCATGGGGTGGGCGGTAATCGGGAACCCCTCAAAGAATTTGAGCATGTCTTCGTGGATGAAGCTATGCTTTGAGAGTTGACGGCGCCAGTCCGCGAGCTGAGCCTTGTTCGGCAGCTCCCCGTAGATCAGCAGCCAAGCCACCTCCGTAAACGTCGCGTATTCAGCTAGTTGCTCGATGGGGTAGCCCCGGTACCGCAGGATTCCGTTTTCACCGTCAAGATAGGTAATGGCGCTCAAACAAGAACCCGTGTTGGAGTAGCCGGGGTCCAAGGTGATGGCGCCGGTTTGGCCGCGCAACTTGCTAACATCGATCCCCGCTTCGTTCTCTGTTCCCACCACCACCGGAAGCTCGTATTCCTGGCCATTGTAGATTAGCTTTGCGTTGTCCATGTCATTCTCCATGTTGTCATAGGTTCGTAGAGCCGCGGAGCATTCAGGGGCCGGCGAGCCTGGGACTCTCTGCTTCTCCGTATTTCAGTACCCGATGATGTCGTTCCCCCTGGTTCCGTCCTTGCCTCGGCGCAAGAGGCTATCCGTTGTCCACCCCCGGCGGGGCGTAACTTTAGTGGAAACGACAGGAGTTTTTCAAGCGTGTTTTCGGGGGTGCGGGTTCTCCTACACTGAAAGCGCCGTATTCTCGAAGTACTGCAATTAATTTTACACCCCGTTGTCTTGGGTCAGGGATGACTGCGATGGCCGATGCATGGGGTCCGGCGCCGCCAATAGGGGCTAGCGCGCCTTTTGTTGAAATGGCCGATGAACAAGGCCCGGCGAAGCAACGTTTCTTGTTGCTGTCCTCTCCGTCATCCTCGCTCGGCAGCCGATGAGGGGCTCTCGTGTCAAGGGTAGCCCCGCCTTGTATCCAGAGGACGCGGAACGAGAACCGTCACAAGATTCGATGGCATGAAATAAGCTCCAGTTGTGCTCCCAGAAACCGTAATATGATAATATAGATATAAATATCAACTTATACGCTTGCCTTGAAAATTGAGCGCCCTTTTGGAAGCATTCCGTTCCGGTGTGGTACTATTCGTGTGTACTTGGGTAAGAGTGTGTGACCGCCCCACGGGCGGAGGGGAATCTTAGGTGTGTGTGCGCTGTTAGGGCCGGCCGCGATCGGCCGTCCCGGCAGGGCTGGTTTATCGGCGAAGACAGGGGCGCGCCGAAAAGGACGCGGAGGTGTAGTGGGGATGATTGAACGTATCACGATTTTGGGCGGCAGCAGTGTCTACATTCCGGAGTTTGTGCAATCGATTATACATCGCAATGTTAACGTAAAAGAAATCATTCTTTATGGGCGGAAGGGCCGCAAACTTCCCATAGTAGCGGATTTCTGCCAGCGGTTGTTTAAGCGGAGCGGCCTGCCTACCACCGTCACCCCTTCCACTAATCTTGAAGAGGCGGCGAAGGGAGCCACCTACATCATCAACCATGTGCGTGTGGGAGGAATGGAGGCGCGCTTGAGGGATGAAACCCTTCCTCTTAAGGCTGGCATGATAGGCGATGAGGCGTTGGGAGCGGGAGGGTTGGCGTGCGCATTGCGAACGCTGCCGGTTGTACTTGAGTTCGGCCGAGTTTTGGAAAAGGTCAATCCCAGCGCCACAATCATAAATCTCACCAATCCCCAGAGCGTTGTCGTCGAGGCCCTTACCCGGCGGACCGACCTTCGTGTCATTGGCGCTTGCAATCTGCCCGCGGCGTATGCGCCCAAGGTAGCCGACCTGCTTCGTTGTCCCCCCGATCATATTGACATCGATTACATCGGTCTGAATCATATGGGGTGGATTCAGGACATACGGGTGAACGGATCCAGTTGCATGATACAATTCTTGGAGCGCCTTGAGACCAGCGGGCAGAACGGGTTTGACAAAGGGCTTGTCGAATTGTTTCGCATGGTGCCGACGCTGAGGGCGGGCATCTATTTTCATCAGGATAAGGTCCTGAAGAACCAGAAGGGGTGCGCCCGCTTCAGGGCGCAAGTGCTTCAGGAAGCGGAGGAGGAGATTCTCGCGCTGTACGAAAATAAGCATCTCACCGAGATACCGGAATTGACCCGGCGGCGCAATGCGGAGTGGTACGACGGCACCATCACGCCCCTCCTTCAAGCCTTGGAGGACAAGAAAGAACACGACCACATCGTATGTATACGGAATGACGGCGCGGTGCGGGATTTGCCGAACGACGGCAGTATCGAAATCCCCGCTAAAATCAGTGGTGAGGGGGTTCGCGCCCGCCAGGTGGGAAGCTGTCCCCGGTTTCTCAAGGGTCTGTACTGCGGGCTGAAGGAGAGCGACCGTTTAATCTTGGATGCCGTCCGGCGTAAGTCCTATGAAACCGCGTTACAGGCATTTGCGATTAATCCCTTTGTGCCTTCGGTTGAGGGGGCGCGGCGTTTTCTTGATATGCTGATGCAAGAGGAGCCCGTGGATCTTCATTAGGAACAGACCCGCCGAGGCGCGGCAAAGCCGGTCTTCTCGTCGTGGGCTGACAAAAAGACGGGGGCCGAGGGCTCCACACCCCAGGGCAGAACGGTCCCCAAACTAAACGGCGCACGGAACTAATACAGAACGAGAAGGAGTGATGTGGAGATGCAAAAGATCGTTGGAGTGATGGCGGCCATTCTTTTCATCGGGCTGGCGGGGGCGCAGGTTCCCGTTGTCAGTCCCGAAGACCATACCCTGGAAGACTTGGTTGACGAGCCGGTGCTCGTTACCGTTGTCTTCACACAGGGCGCCCGCCAGCCCAATGTGCAAGTGGTTGACGTTGGCCCAAACTATGTGGCCGTGGTGGATGAAAACGGTAAGCGTTCTCCTTACTTGTTCAAGAGCATTCAGGAGATCCGAGTCCAAGACGACCCGGTTGAAGCCCGCCGCTTCGAGCTCGATGAGGCCCGCGCGTTGACCGAGGAAGAGCGGGTCATCGTGAATCGCCCCGTCTCTCGCGCCCGGCAGGTTTTCGAGACCGCCGCGGGGAACCAGCCACTGCGTATGCAGGCTGCGGGCCTGCTGGCCTCGCGCAACG
>JAWOFY010000187.1:0-5054 GCA_046497285.1 Candidatus Hydrogenedentota bacterium | reverse complement strand
CGACGGCTATTTGCGCCAATTGGCGCGGGAAGCCATCCCCTATGAAGTGGGGGGCGGCATTCGGGAGATGACGGCGCTGGAGAGCACTTTCTGCGCCGGCGCCAACCGGGCCATTCTCGGAACGATTGCCTACCGCGATCCGGCCTTTGTCCAACGGGCGGCGAAGCTGTATCGTGGCCGCGTGGTGGTCGGAATCGACGCGCGGGATGGATGGGTGGCGCTTAACGGCTGGCTCGACGTAACCGAGACAGACGCCGTAGCTTTCGCGCGGGAGATGGAAGCCGCGGGCGCCGCGCGCATTATCTACACAGACATCAAGAGCGACGGCATGATGAAGGGCCCCAATATTGAAGCCACGCGCCGGCTGGCGGAGGCCGTGTCCATCCCCGTGACGGCGTCGGGAGGCATTTCGTCCCTCGAGAATATTCGCCAACTTGCGGCTCTGCAAACGGTGGGCGTGGACGAGGCTATTGTGGGGCGGGCTTTGTATCTCGGCGCATTCACCCTTCCCGAAGCCTTGGAGACGGCCGGCGCGGCGGCGGTATGAAACCCTGGTTCGATACCGTGGCCATTATCGGCGCGGGACTGTTGGGCGGGTCGCTGGGCCTGGCGCTCAAGCAACGCGGGCTAGCGGGCCGCATCCATGGCGCGGGGCATCGCCAGACTTCCCTTGATGCGGCGCTGGAGCGCAAGGCCATAGACGCCGCTTTTCTTGACGCCCGTGAGAGTGTGGATGGGGCCAATCTTGTGGTCATTTGCACGCCCGCCGCCATGGTGAAGGGCAAGCTCGACGAAATCGCTCCGGCCTGCCTGCCCGAAGCCATCATCACAGACGTAGCCAGCACCAAGGCGGACATCTGCGCCCACGCGGCAAAGCGTTGGAACACGGACCGGCGTTTCGTGGGCAGTCACCCCATGGCGGGAAGCGAGAAGTTTGGGGCCGAACACGCCGATCCGGAGCTTTACGAAAGCCGGGTCGCCGTGGTCGAAAAAGGCGAAGGCCTCGACCCGGAAGCGCAACGCGCGGTGTGCGCCCTTTGGGAGGCCGTCGGCTCCCGCGTGGTGGAATTGGAGCCCGCCGTCCACGACGCGCTGGTCGCCCGGACCAGTCATTTGCCCCACATAGCCGCCGCCGCGCTTGCCGTGGTGGCCGGGCGCGCCGGTTCCGAAAGCAAACCCCTGATTGGCCCCGGGTTCCGCGACACGACGCGAATCGCTGGCGGACGGTCCGAAATCTGGCGCGACATTTGTCTGACCAATGGCCCCGCCATCGAAGAGGCGTTGGCCGAGTTGGAGCCCCTGCTGGCGGAGGTGCGCGCCGCGGTGCGGGACAAGGATGAAGAGGCGCTTATGGCCTTCTTTGACGAGGGCCGCCGCATGCGGCGGGAGCTGGCGGACGAGTGAAGGGTGTCTTTATCACCATCGAGGGCGTCGAAGGCTGTGGCAAGACGACCCAACTCGGTTGCCTGAGCCGCCATCTCACCGAAACCGGATATCCCGTGGAGACCACCCGCGAGCCTGGCGGCACGCCCATTGCCGAGGCGGTCCGCGCCATGCTCCTTGATCCCGCCCACACCGCCATGACGCCTACGACTGAACTGCTCTTGTACGAAGCCGCCCGGGCGCAGCACGTGAGCGAGCGTATTCGCCCGGCCCTGGAAGCGGGCTGCGTCGTTCTTTGTGATCGCTTTGTGGACAGCACCACGGCGTATCAGGGCGGCGGCCGCGGGATGGCGTGGGAAATGTTGAACCAGCTTCACGCCATCGCTACGGACGGCCTGTGGCCTCATCTGACGATTCTGCTGGACGTCCTCGTGGAAGAGGGGCGCCAGCGCGCCCAAAGCGGGCGAAGCCGTGACCGGATCGAAGGGGAGTCCCTGGCCTTTCACGAGCGCGTGCGCCAGGCCTTTCTCCAAATTGCCGCTCAAGAGCCGGAACGTGTTAGAGTAGTAGAGGGTAATCAGCCGATTGAAAACGTCCGCGAACGGGTTACCGCTCTTGTGGAGGAGTTCTTGCGCTCTCATGAGTTTTGAAGCCATACGAGACCAGGAAGTCCCCGTCCGGCTGCTCCGGACAATGATTCAGCGCAAGCGTATACCCAACGGCCTTCTTTTCTGGGGGCCCTCGGGCGTGGGTAAGTCGTTGGCCGCCTATGAGCTGGCCAAGGCCGTGAACTGCGTGGAAAGAAGCGATACGGCCTGCGACGTCTGCCTGTCGTGCCGTAAGATGGACCACGGCAATCATCCCGATGTGAAGACGCTCGCGCCCATGAAAAAGTCCCGCGTGATTCCGGTGGAAACGGTGGAGGAAGTGAACGAACTGGCCACCCTTCACCCTCACGAGTCCTCGTGGCGGGTGTTTATCTTCCAAGAGGCCGACCGGATGAATTGGGTGGCGCAGAACCATTTTTTGAAGACGCTTGAGGAGCCGCCCGGCCAGTCCTTGTTCATTCTGGTGACGGAGTTTCCCCGCGTTTTGCTGCCCACCATTCGCTCGCGGTGCCAGCTTGTTCGCTTTGGGAGCTTGCGGGCGGAAACCATCGTAAGCCTCCTTCGGGAACAACGCGATGCGCCCGAGGAGACGGCGCGGGCTTTAGCGGCGGTCGCCCAGGGCCAGATGTCCCGCGCCCTGGACCTGTTGGAGTCGGAGAAGCGGGAAGTGATGCTGAGCGTGGCCGAGCAGATCGGGGACGGCAAGAGCCCCAACGAGCTGGCCGAAAGTTTTATGAAACGCCTCGAGGATTTGAAGAAACAAGTGGTCAGCCACGTCAAGGCCAATTTCCAAGACGAAGGGAGCGCCGAAGAACTCACCCCCGAAGATCGCAAACACGCGGAGCAGCGGGAAGAAGCCATGGTGGACGCGTTGATGCGGCAGGAGGTGCTTGAGCATCTTTACATCCTCGAGACGTGGTATCGCGACGTATTGGTGTACGGCGCCACGGGAGAGGCGAAACGCGTGTTTAATCAGGACCAGATGGCGCGCCTTGAGGCGCAACCGTCCATCGCGGATACCGAGCGCAAAATCGAGGCCGTGGAACGGGCGCGAAGCCATCTGAATAGGTTCATTAACGAAGAACGGGTCTTCCGGGATCTGTTTTTCACGCTGGCGGAACATTGAGTCCCCGCTAGCGGGAGGCCGTATGCAAATCGTAAAGGTGCGCCTGAGGAAGCCGACACGAGTCTACTCGTTTTTATGCGAGGACATCGAGCTTAAACGTGACGAGCACTGCATTGTGGAAACCGAGCGCGGGATCGAATTTGGCGCTTGTGTCCTCCCGCCCGAGCCCTGCACCGAGGATGTCAAGAACCAGTATTCCATGCATGTGCTCCGGAAAGCGCATGAAGAGGACGAGGCCGATTTCGCGAAGATTCTTGAGGACGAGGCAAGCGCGAGGGCCATCTGCCAGGAGTGCATCCAGACGCGGCGGCTTCCCATGAAGATTGTCGACGCCGAGTATACGTTCGACCGGCACAAGGTGATCCTGTACTTTACGGCCGATGAACGGGTGGACTTCCGGGAACTGGTCCGGGAATTGGCGAAACATCTAAAGACCCGCATCGAACTCCGGCACATTCAGGTGCGGGACGAGGCCAAGCTCATCGGCGGAATCGGCGTGTGCGGGCGTGAACTATGTTGCAGCACGTGGCTGCGGGAATTCCAGCCCATTTCAATGAAGATGGCCAAGCGCCAAAACCTCTCGCTTAATCCCGCCAAGATAAGCGGCCAATGCGGCCGGTTGTTGTGTTGCCTTAGTTATGAGAACGAACTCTATCAGAACAAGAAGTCCATTGTGATGGCGGAACGCGAGGCCGAGCAGGCCGCCGAGGCTGCCCGGCGCGAGGCGGAAGGCGAGGATGCCGAGCCCGAGTGGCCGGAGGATCCCTTCCCGGAGGCCGAAATCTATACCGCCTATGCCGGCGGCCGCCCCCCCACGTTGGAAGAATTGGATGATCCCGGCGATGCGGGGCCTTCGGCCGTCGCCGATATCAGTGCGGGAGACAGCGCCGATGAGGATGGCGAGGCGCCGGAGGAGTCCGCCGGCGAGCAACAAGAATCCCCCAAGAAGTCACGGCGCTCGAAAAGCCGGCGAGGTAAAAAGCGAGGCAACCGGCGGAAACGCGGGGGCAAAGGCGGTTCGGGCTCGAACGGGACCAGTGACAAATGAATGACATGACCAATGATGTGCGTTTGACCGATACGCATTGCCATCTTCAGGCGGGCGCTTTCGAGGAAGACCGGGACACAGTCCGCGCCCGCGCGCTTGAGAGCCTTGAATGGATTGTTGTGATCGGCGATGACATGGAGAGCAGTCAGGCGGGCTTGGAGTTGACGGGGACGGGTGTTTACGCGGCCGTGGGCGTCCATCCCTATCACGCCGCGCATGTGACCCCCGAGGCCCTGGACACCCTTGAAGAGATGGCGGCCTCGCCGCAAGTGGTGGCGTTGGGGGAGATGGGGCTTGACTACTTTAAGTACAATGACACGCCCCCGGACGTGCAAGCGGAAGGATTCCGCCGGCAGCTTGATTTGGCGGTAAAGCTTGAGCTCCCCGTGGTGATTCACAATCGCGAATCCCAAGACGACATCATCACCATACTCGATGAGTACGCCGACCGCCTGGCGGGTGGAATCATGCATTGCTTTTCTGGGGACACCCGCTTGGTGGAACGCTGTGTGAAATGGGGCTTTCACGTCTCCTTTGCGGGTAATGTCACGTTTCCCAAGGCGGGCGCCCTTCGTGAAGCGGCCGCGGCCACGCCCATTGAACTGTTGCTGGTGGAAACAGACAGTCCCTATCTAGCGCCCCAACCCAAACGAGGCAAGCGCTGTGAGCCCGCCTACGTCCGCTATACGGCGGGAACCTTGGCGGAAGTGAAGGCCGTGTCCCTTGAAGAACTAGGCCAACGCACCACGGCCAACGCCGAGCGGCTGTTTCGGGTGAACAACGGCGCCGATCGTCGACACTAGGGAATAGTCGCAAGACGCTGTTCTAGTGCTTGGGGAAGGTCTCTCTGGTGACCGGGTGAGGCATATCTATGGAAAACCGCACTGAA
>JAWOFY010000185.1:0-6132 GCA_046497285.1 Candidatus Hydrogenedentota bacterium | reverse complement strand
CGTGAGGGTAGTAATAGGCCGTTTGTCTTAGCAGAGATTTCCCTTGTTCTCTTTCCATAACGCGAAACTCAAGCCACGCCTTGCCGCCGGTTTTCATTTCGGCCTTCAGCAACAGCCGCTCGTTTTCGCGGATGTCCTCGACACGGAAGAAGTCAATCGCCTCGCCCTTGAGTACTTCATGGGGGTCCCGTCTGCCCCGGCCGAGGCCCACGCCGCCGAGGCGTTTGTCAATAAAGCCCCGCACTTGCCAAAGGCGGTCGCCGAAGTACCACCCGTTTCTGCCGCCAATGGACTTGATGACCGCGAAGACCGCTTGCGGGGGTGCGTTTATCTCCACTTCCCGGCTATCCGTCTTCACATTCGTGGTTTCCCCGAAGAACTCCTCGCTGTTGCCGCTGGCTCCCGTCCAGTGTGTTTCCACATAACCTTGGCCGGTTAGCGGCAATAGGGCTTCCCGCACCACCTCGTAATAGCTTTGGGGGCGAACGGAAAAGACGTCCAAGGCGCTCGTATCGGCGCAAACCGTCTTGCTTGAAAGGCTCTCAATAATCGAACGCCCGAGCGAAACGTCGATCGGGGTGACAAGATTGAGCCAGTACGAGGACAGCCGGGGGGTGAGCACGGGAACCGGGATCATGAACCGTTTCAAGTTCAACTCCCGCGCGACCGCCAACATCAGTTCCTTATAGGTGACCACTTCGGGACACCCGATATCGAAGGACCGGCCAGCGGTTTCCGGATTCTCCGCCGCTTCAAGCAGATACTGAAGCGCATCCTCGACGCCTAGGGGTTGGGTTTCCTTGTAGACCCATCGCGGCGTCACCATGACGGGCAACTTGTTCACCAAATGGAGGATGACTTCAAACGATGCGCTGCCGGCGCCGATGATCACCCCCGCGCACAGTTCCGTTACGGGGACGGTTCCGCTCGACAGAATGTCGCCCGTGGCGTGCCGGCTTTGGAGATGCGTGGAGCGCCCCTCCGCGCCCCTTCCAAGGGCGCCCAGGTATACGATGCGCTTCACGCCCGCTTCCTCGGCGGCTTCCCGCGTGGTTCGCGCGGCCTGCTTCTCCATCGTCAGCAAGTCCGAAGCGCTATCCCGCATGAGATGCACCATGTAATACACAAGGTCCACCCCTTCCATCGCCGCAAGCAAGCTTTCCTTGTCCAGCACGTCGCCCCGGCGGATGTCCGCGCCAGACCAGCGCCTGCCTTCGGCCTTGGCGGGATTCCGCACGAGACACCGGACGTTGTACCCCTTGTCAAGCAAACGGGGAACAAGACGCCCGCCGACATAGCCGGTGGCCCCAAGCACGAGAACGTTTTTCACTTCAGCCATAATAGAATGAATATACCAGAATCGCTCCACCATCTAAAAAATGTTGCACGCAAGCGAGACAGTCGGATCTGATTCCGGCAACTCGTACTCGGCCCATTCTAGAATTGTGGGTACCGCGGCTTTGCGCCACTTGACTGGCTCCGCTTGGAGTTCGTGAGGGCATACCCCTGGATTCGAGGCTTCAGGAATGGACCCCGGCGGGGGTCGCAGGAGCCGACCGCACCAAGGTTCTGCGACCTCTAAAGGGGTCGTAGGGGGGCTCACCCCCCGGCGACCAGCTGTCATCCCTACGGGCAGGCTAAGTCAAATAAATGGCGGCATCCCCAAATTCAGGGTGGACCAAGTACTAAGCTGGTATGCTGGCCCCCTCAGAACTAGAAACGCCAGACCGAGCCGTCGGGGAAAAGCGTGTAGCAATCGAAGCTTCCGCTGACGGGATCAAGGTCGACGACCTTCCCGCCGCGGTTGAGCCGGTCGCCGCCATAGCCGCCATGGCCGGTGGCGCGGCCGTAGGCGAGAAGTACGCCGTCCTTTTCCGTGGCGAAATCGTTGATGTGACTGTGCCCCACGAAGCAAGCCCGTATGCCGCCGGCGTCGCGGATGCGGGGAAAGAGGCTGCCGTCGTCACCCCAGAACAACACTTCCTCCAGGGCGATTCCCCGGTACGCCCCCGCCAGCCGGGCCTCTTCATAGGGTTTAAGAGGAATATGGAAATATGCGATGGCTGGAAGATCGCATCCCCGTTTGTGCCGGAGAACGGCGCATTCCCGCTCCAGCCAGCTCACATCGCTATCGAGAAGCGATTCCGTGTGGGAATTGAGGAAGAAGAGGTCCCACAACGGGGCGCCGCTCTCGTGATTGATGATCGTGACGCGGTAATTCCCTTCGCCGTCTCCGCGGGGAGCCACGGCGTGCGGTGTAGCCGCGATGCGTTCGTGGGCGAGGGTCAACTCGTCGGCGTAATCGTGATTACCCCAGGTGAAGGCCCAAGGCACGCCCAAATCGCCGAGCAACGCCAAGTCCCGTTTCATGCCGGCCAGCGCCTCGTGTTCCGGCAACCCGTCCGCGCACCATATGTCGCCGGTGACAGCCAAAAGATCGGGCTCGCAATGGCCGATGAGGAGGTGCGCGTCGCGCCACGTCTGGGTGTTGGCGTGCTCGCTTGCGTCGGTGTGAAAGTCCGTGAGCTGAAGGATCCGAAATGGCTCGGTGGGGTTCGTCTCCATTACGGCGTGAATCGGACGATCAGCGATATGTATTGGGATGGGTTCGGCCATGAATCCGCCTTACTCCACCACAATGTAGAAGCGTTGACTGACGGTATCGCCCTCGGTGTCCGTCACCGTAACGGATACGGGATGTCGCCCGGGCTCATCAAAGGCGTGGGTGACCTCTTCACCGCGAACCGCCCGGCCCCCCTCGCCGAATCGCCATTCCACGCGGCGGATGGCCTCGCGGGGATCATAGCCGACGGAGTAACCTTTCCCGAAGGGCTCTTCCAAGGTAACAGGGAGCCGGCCCGCTGGCGCGCGAACCAAATCGAACACGCTGAAGACTTCTTCCTTGCCCGTTTCCGTACGCAGATCGTTGTTGACATCAATCATGCGGAGTGGCCCCTTTCCGACCAACACATCGGCCACCGCCTTCATCGTCTGCTTATGAGCCTCCCGCCCCCCATAGGCCAACACGATGGCGTCGGCGTCCGTGAGTTCGGGCAGCGTGCGCGGATAGCCCAACAACACCACCACAACCTTCGCCCCGCTGGCCTGAAGCTCGCGGATGAGCTCGCGTTGGCCTTCAATGCGTTCCTCGGGAGTGAGCACACACACCACGGTGCGGAAACCGCCATGCATGCCCGTGAGCCGGCGGATCTCAAAGTCGTGAATGGCGCCGGCGTGCTTGGCCGTCGGCATGGGCCGCCGCAGTATCTGGTCGAGATGCTCTTCAAGGCCTTCAAACAGGTGGCGTTCGCCGAGGACGCCGGTTACGCCTATCGGGGCGTGGCTTTCCTCGCGCAACGGCAAGACGCCGCGATTCTGCACCAGGGTTATGGAGCGCCGCTCTGCTTCGTAAGCCGCCTGGGGATAGGTATCGCGGCGTGCAAGCCGGCGCGCCTCGTTGCGCTCGGGAAGCTCGCGGTCAAGCAACCCATGCTCGTGCTTCATCTGAAGCACTCGCCGGACCGCTCGATTAACCACGGCAGGGTCCATATCCCCTTCACTCATCGCATGGGCTATCGAGTCCACCGCGCGGCGCACGCGCGTCCCGGCTTGATCCCAAAGGATCATATCGGCCCCGGCTTCCAGAGCCATTTGGGCGGCGTCGCTCGGCTCCAACACTTCGCTTACGTCCCGCGAATCCATGGGGCCGGCGATGACCAAGCCGTCAAACCCCATCTTGTCCCGCAGCAGCTCGGTTATCACCAATGGCGAAATGCTAGACGGCACACGCCTAGGGTCTATGGTCGGCGCAATGGTGTTTCCCACGTGGATGGCCTCCGCTCCCGCCTTAATCGCAGAGGCGAAACTCCGCAGGTCGTGGGAGGGCAAGGCGGATTCCGGCGTGTAGAGGATGGGGGTATGGTTACGCGTGCGATTGCCCCCGCCGCCGGGAAACCCCTGCGGGACCGAAAGCACGTCACGCGCGCGAAGCTCGGTTACAATGGTTTCCGCCGCCATCGCCGCAAACACGGGGTCGCTGCCGGGATAGTGAACGCTGCCGGGGGCTTGGGGCAAGGTGGGCGCCAATTCCAGGCTGGGGCCGAAATGCATGTTGAACCCCAACGTCTCCGCATGTTCCCCGATCAGCTGGGCGAGGTTGTTTGTGGCCTCGGGATCATTGGCCGCGGCGAGCGCGAGCATCGAGGGAAACTGCGTGAATCGGCCGCGCAACGTGCCTTCGCGGCGAGGCAAGTCAAACATGTTCGTTGCGATGAACAGCGGAATCCGCTTCGTCGATTCCGGGGGGGCGTCCCGAAGGATCGAGACATAGGCCGCGGCGGTGGTAGGCTGCGCGACACTGGGCGCAATCACCCCGCCCGGCGGATAGTTCCGCATAAAATGGAGGTCTTCGGAATCGGGCCGCGGCGCGCCTTGCAACGTAACAAACATGAGGTGGGCCACCCGTTCCCGCAAGGAAAGCCGCTGGAACATCGCCTCGACCGGATCCGCCTCTTCCGAAAGCTCGGCATCCTCGCCCGTTTCCCTATCTTGGTCATCTTGTTCGGGAAGGAATCCTTCGGTCAACCGGCCGCTCGGCGTTTCTTGCGCCCATGCGGCGGGAATGCCCGCGCAAAAAAGGCCGCCCATGACCAACACCAGAACAACATGAACACAAATTGGGCGATTCACGGCGGTTTTAGTCCCATTCATTACCAAAGCCACGGTATCCCCCCAAAAAAAGAAGTGTTTTTGTAACAGTCCACAATGTACCATCTGATTGTATCAGAAGCCCGCCCAATTCGTCAGCTTCAATTCTCAGGCGTCAGTTTTACCGTACCGCCGGCATCTTGCCGGCATTCGCACCCTGTCTAGAAGATCATGCTGCGGCATACCGAATCGCTTACTGGCGGTTGGGGCCAATCGCCGGATAGGGATGTGCAAGAACCCTATCGCGGCCTTCCATACGGCTAATGAAAGCCGGCGAGACGTCCTCACCCATCGGGTGGGGATAACCTTCTGTTCGAGGCGCTAACCATGAGGACGGCAAGATAGATTGGGCTGACTTCTCCGGCGATGGGAACGCTTCCCAAAAGTTGTCTTGAGCGGCCGATCCCTGCCACAATGCAGGTAACAGTTATCTCCTCTGGCGGCCCCAGCCGGGGCGGGAGGGAGTAAAACCGGAGGAGGCCAGGCGCATGCCATCCTATTACGAGCTCCTGGGGGTCTCTCCGAAAGCCTCCGGAGAAGAGATACGGAAAGCGTACCTGCAACTGGCCCACCAATATCATCCCGACGCGGGAGGGAGCAAGAAGGACGAAGAGAAACTCAAGGAAATCAACGCCGCATACCACTGCCTAAAGAACCCGAAGAAGCGGCTTCAGTATGACTTAGGGATTCTCTGTCCCCACGGTGTCTCGCCTCCCCCAGGCGCGGCCCATACCAAAAAGCGCGCCGGCGCTCACGCATCCTCACAAACCGGGCCTTCGCGCGCGCGGCCGCGCCGCCATGCTTCAGCCGGGCCCGGCCCGTCTTCGAGGAGAGCGCGCAATGCCTCTCCCGGCTCAGGCGCTTCCCACACTAGAGCGCGCCGTGCGGCGTCAGGCGCGGGCCCCGCCGGCTTCTCGGGCAATGCGCACGCCCGCTCCTATCGTTCTGGCGCCAACTCGACCAGCACGGCGTTTCATGACAACCTTCGGAACATCCGCTTCGGGGAGGCCACCGGCGGTGACGAAAAAGTCTCGGTGGGTGACCCCATGCACGATGTGTTCTGGGTGGTTTATCGGGCGGTCTCCGCAGTGTGCCTGTTTCTCATCCTTACATTGTGCATTTGGGCCATGGGCGGCGCGGGGCTGCTGCCGGGCATTGTGGTGGGGATTATCGCCGGAGAAGCGATGGGATATCTGGCGGTTAGCTCATTGGCGGTGTTCCTGCAGATCATGGGGTGGTGGCGGCCCAGCGAACGTCCCCAAGGGAACGCCCACTTCGAGATGGGATGGATGGATGCGGATGAGAAGTAGTTTGGAAGGCTGTTCCTCTCATTGCAAGGACCCGCGCCGTGACCCGCCGAGACAAGGCTCGCCGGCTGATTTCGGGGGCGGGAGCGCCTTGTTCGCGCGGTGGCGATGAGTTCCA
>JAWOFY010000051.1:0-6236 GCA_046497285.1 Candidatus Hydrogenedentota bacterium | reverse complement strand
GTCTGCGCGATGATGAACTCGTTCCACCCGGCGAGCCAGACGAAGATGAGCACGACGGCGAGTCCCGGCTTCGTCAGCGGGAGTGGTTCGGCGCACGCCGCCTCCACTGACGTAAATCAGCCGCGCCGCCGGTCGATAGTGTAGTTCGAGCCGGGCAGCCGCTTGGCGTGGCTCTTGACTTGGGTGATGCGGGAGAGGAGGTCTCCGATGTGAGTGATGGCGTGATCCTCGGCTACGACCACGCCGAGCGAGCACGTCATCAGCGGATACTGCTCTTCCTCCCCTTTCCGGTTGCGCGCCCTTAGCCAGCCGCGGCGGCGGTCCTCCTCATCGTAGAAATTCACCACGATTTGATCGAAACTCCGCACGATGCGTTCGCACGCGTTCCGCACCGCATCGGGAGGCGTCATGAACACGAAATCGTCGCCGCCGACGTGGCCCACATACACATGGGGACTACGAAACTGCCGCAACGTGTTGACGAGGATGCGGGCGGTCATACGCAGCACCTCGTCTCCCCGAGCGAAACCATACACATCGTTGAACGGCTTAAAGGAGTCGATGTCAAGGTACGCCAATGCGAAGGGTTCCTTCGTAGCTAGGCGACGTTCAGCCTCGCGCAGAATGGTCAAGTTGCCCGGCAGGCCGGTGAGGGGGTTTGTGTTCACGTCCCGGTGATACCGCGCAAGGCACAGCCGGACGCGGGATACCAGTTCCGAGGGAGCCACGGGCTCGCAAACGTAGTCATCGGCGGAGAATCGCTCCCAATCGATCTCGTTTTCCACCCCCCCGGAAAACACCAACATGATGGGGAGATGTCCGTAGATGTTGTGCGATTTAATCGCGCTTACCAAGTCCTGGGCGGCGGGACCATATTCTAATAGCAAAAGACTCGGCGGCTCGGCCAGCGCGCGTTCGAGCGCTTCGTCCACGCTGGCCTCGGTTGAAACATGGTACCCGCCGCTATCAAGGATGGCTGACAGGCTGCTCCGCTGCTCCGCGCTGGAGTGAACCAACATTATCAGCGCAGGCTCCGTTTGATTCATCTTTTCTCATACCCCCCTAGCTCAGCCCTCCGATAGAAAAAGCTAATCCCAACGCCTCTTGGTTGGTCATCCCCCGAGCGGAGTCATCGGCCGTTGGGACGTCAACCACGAACCATAATTAAGTTTGCTCGATTACGCAACTATCCTACAAGGGAGCCCACCATATCATGTTTAAAAAACCAATACCAATAGCCAAATACGTAAAACAACGACCCTTTTAGCTTATTTACTATTATATTTTATTTACATAACGTGATTACGGACTCGCTTGGGTTTTGGGGACAATACTAGAGCCGCCATGAATGTAACAAGACAACCGAGCTGAATCTCCCCCGCCGTGTTCCCCAGTAGCCGGGTTCAAATGCTACGCCAGCGCCGTTGAGTAAGGTTTAAGGCGGGAAACGACGGGTTATTGGGCGTACCCGAAATCCGCGAGGGGCCAAGGTGCCAACGCCAATACACACCCACCAAAACAGGGTTGACATGCTTTCTTGAATCCAGAAGGGTGTTTTCTCTATATTCTTGCGTGGGCGTTTCGCACGGGGAAGCGGAACCCCGCTCAATGGCGGCCCGCCAGAAGGGACGCGGCCCCGCACATCACCTACGTAATCCGATTTATTTCGCGTAATCTTACCGAAGGAAGCGTCTTACCACCCCGCATGCGGTTTTCCGGTCAGCGCCGCCTCCGGGATAAGTGCGCATCGCTAGGAGCAGTAAATGCCTTATCAACTACTTACCGGCAACGAGGCTGTCGCCCAAGCCGCCCTTGACGGCGCCGTATCGCTCGGCACAGGATACCCTGGCACGCCTTCCACCGAAATCCTCGAACGCTTCTCCCTCTTGGGCGGCCGCGCTCAATGGGCGCCGAACGAGAAGGTGGCGCTTGAAGTGGGGCTTGGGGTGTCATTTGGCGCGGCGCGCGCCCTCGTCACCACGAAACATGTCGGCCTCAACGTGGCGGCGGATCCCTTATTCACTGCCGCTTACACCGGCGTCCCGGAAGCCTTGGTCATCGCCGTGGCGGACGATCCCGGGATGCACTCGAGCCAGAACGAACAAGACAGCCGGCATTATGCGGAGGCCGCTGGGATACCGATGCTGGAGCCCGGCGATTCGCAGGAAGCCTATGATTTCACGCTCAAGGCCATCGAGCTGTCCGGGCGCCACGGCACGCCCATCCTACTCCGCCTGACCACCCGCATCTGTCATTCCAAGGGCCGGGTCCAAACGCGCGGCGAGCGCATGCCGGTCTCCGCGCCCAAGTACGAGCGAAACATTCCGGAGCGTGTGATGATACCGGCCTATGCGCGGCCTGCCCATCCCCGTCTCCGGCAACGCCTTAAGGAGGTGGCCGCTTCGGAAGAGTTGCACAAACTCACTGTCGAAGAGGGCGATAACACCGAAGTGGGTATCGTTGCCACGGGGGTGGCGGCGGCTCACGTACGGGAAGCCGCCCCGAAAGCCCGGCTGCTGAAGCCTGGTCTAACCTATCCCGTGCCTATCGAAGCCATCCGCGCTTTTGCCGCGGAAGTGGAGCGGTGCGTAGTCGTGGAAGAAGGCGATCCGTGGCTGTACACCGCCTGCCGTGCGGCGGACATCAATGTCGAAGGCAAACCCGAGGAGTTCCGGTTTGGCGAACTTTCGGCGGACCGCGTGCGCCGCATCCTGGACCACGATGTCACGCCGGAACCCGTTCCGGAACCGGGCAAGCCGCCCCGCCTGTGCCCGGATTGCCCACATCGCAGCGTATTCCAGGCGCTGGCGAAGCTCGAATGCATTGTGACCGGGGATATCGGCTGTTACACCCTGGGGGTCTTGCCGCCTTTTGAAGCGATGGACACGTGCGTATGCATGGGCGCAAGCGTTGGCGTCGGGTTGGGGTTGCGTCACGTCCTCCCACCCTACCAAGCCCGCAAGGTGGTGAGCGTCATCGGCGACAGCACCTTCGTTCACAGCGGGATAACCGGGCTCGCCGAGATGGCCTATAACCCGCCTGAAACCGGGCACGTTGTCATCATTCTGGACAACCACACCACAGCCATGACGGGCCTCCAGGAACATCCCGGCACGGGGCGCCGGCTTGATCACCATCCCTCGGAGAACAAGCTCAACTATGAAGCGCTGGCTTTGGCGATGGGAATATCGAACGTATACACCATCGACCCGACGGATCCCGGCGCCAACTTCCCGAAGCTGGTGGAGGACTGCTTGAAAAGCGAACAATTGACGCTGATCGCGGCGCGCAAACCGTGTCCGCTGGCGAGCCGGCATCTCGCGAAGTTCCAAGCCCAATGTGAGTCCGCGGAATCATGAGCGAGCGCAACGCAGTTACAAACATCGTTATAGCCGGGTTGGGCGGACAGGGAATCGTCACGGCGGCGGACATCCTGACGCGGGCCGTCTTCGCCGCCGGATACGACGTCAAGCAAAGCGAAATCCACGGCATGAGCCAGCGTGGCGGCTCCGTCAGCAGCGACGTGCGCTTCGGGGAACTGGTGCATAGCCCGATGGTCCCGGCGCGCGCGGCGGATTTCCTTGTGATTACCGAGTCCACGCAAGTTGGCCCGAATCGTCACCGCCTAAAGCCCGCCGGGCGCCTTATCACGCCGGATGCAGCGCCCTTCTTGTTTCAGGATGACGATCCCGGCGGCGCCGCCAAGGCCGCGCGCATGATCAACGTGGCGCTGCTCGCCGTGTTGAGCGCGCATCTTGACGTTCCGGAACGCTGCTGGGTGGACGCGATTCAGGAATGCCTCCCCCCCGCCTTGCATGAAGACAATCGGCGGATGTTCTTGCACGCGCGCCAGGTGGAGCAAATCATGGGCGGACTCAACGCCGTTTCCCGCCCGAACCAACACAAGGGATAGAGGGGAACACCATGCTTGATCAAATGAAGGGAACCACCCCAAAGCACCCGTTTCACATCGCCAGTGCATCCGACTATCTCCCCTTGCCTCAATTGCGCCACGTTCAGTTGGAACGGTTACAGGCCATCGTGTCCCGCGCATATGCCCACGTCCCTCTGTTCCGGGAGCGGTGTGAAGCGCGGGGCGTCACACCTTCCGAGATCACGGCGCTGAACGACATCGAGGCGCTTCCATTCGCGGTCAAGGATGATCTGCGCAACACCTATCCCTTCGGCTTGTTCGCCAGTCCCATGGGCGAGGTGGTGCGGCTGCATGCCTCAAGCGGCACAACGGGCAAACCGATCGTGGTGGCTTATACGGCTTCCGATCTTGCCGTGTGGTCTGAAGTGATGGTGCGCACGTTCGCCGCATGCGGATTGCATCAGGGCGACATTATCCAAAACGCCTATGGCTACGGTCTTTTCACCGGCGGGTTGGGCGCCCACTACGGCGCGGAAGCCCTGGGCGCCACGGTGATCCCCATCTCGGGCGGCAACACCGATCGCCAAATCATGGTCATGAAGGACTTCGCCGTCACGGCCATATGCTGCACACCGAGTTACTTCCTCTATCTCATGGAGCGGGCGGCTGAACTCGGCGCCCATCTCTCCGAGCAATCCGTGCGCGCAGGCATCTTTGGCGCCGAACCCTGGACGGAGGCCATGCGGGATCGCATCCAGCAACAGACCGGCATTCGCGCCTATGACATCTATGGGCTGTCCGAGATCATCGGGCCAGGCGTGGCGAGTGAATGCGGCGCGCAACACGGACTTCACATTTTCGAGGATCACTTCTACCCCGAAATCATCGATCCGGAAACGGGAGAAACGCTGCCCGACGGTGTGGAAGGCGAACTGGTGCTTACCACGCTGAGCAAACAAGCCATGCCGATGATCCGCTACCGCACGCGCGACATCACCTCCCTCATTACCGAGGCATGCCCGTGTGGACGCACCATCCGCCGCATGCGCCGCATCAGTTGCCGGAGCGATGACATGTTCATCATACGAGGCGTCAATATCTTCCCCTCGCAAGTCGAGACCGCCTTGCTTGAGGTGGAAGGCGCGCAGCCCCATTACCAGATCGAGCTAACCCGCGCCCACGGCCTCGATCAGATGGAAGTCGCCGTCGAAGTAACTCCGGAGGTGTTCAGCGATACCGTTCGGGGCATGGAGCATCTCCACCAGCGCTTGGCGGATGCGCTGGAACATGTGCTAGGGTTACGTGTCAACGTGCGCCTGGCCGAGCCCCAAACCCTCAAACGCAGTGAAGGAAAAGCCCGCCGAATCATCGATAAACGCGAGAGCTGAACTGCGGTCTTGAAGCCGATCCCAAGGGAGTGAGCCATGAAATTCAAGCAGTTGTCCCTGTTTCTGGAAAACAAACCCGCCCATCTCAAACACCCTTGCGATGTGCTGGCCAAGGCGGACATCAACATTCTAACCCTTTGTTTGGCCGACGCCGAACAGTTTGGCATTTTGCGCCTCATTGTGGCGGATTGGGAGGAGGCCAAGGCAACCCTTGAAGAGGCGGGGTGCGTTGTGCGGGTGGATGAGGTCATCGCGCTGGAGGTGCCGGACCAACCCGGCGGCCTGGCCAATGTGCTTAACGTCATTGACGAAGGCGGCCACAATCTCGAGTATATGTACGCCTTCACGTTCGGACGCGTGGGCAGGGCCGTATTGTTCATGCGGTTCGAGGACACCGACGACGCCATTGCCACACTTCAGTCTGGAGGCATCAACGTCGTGGACCCCCTCGAGTTCCTCCCCGCCGAAGGCCGCTAGTCCCTAACGATCGGGGGTAATGAACGGTTGGACACGCCACCGCCCATCAGACGCAGTTCAGGTTTCGCCCCCCGAACAAAAGAGTTGTCCCTTTTCGGGGCCAGCATCTACAATACAACGCTGGTGTGAGATCGCGGCGAGCGGTTTTGAGACGCTTAACGAGTGAGGCCACGGCCCCTCGCCAAGAGGGGTCCCATTTGAGGGAGGAGGAACGGCAAATGACATTACGTACACGGTTATGGATCGCGGCGCTTGTATTGGGGTTGGTTTCCGGAATGGGCGCCTTCGCCGACGCGGCGATTGAAATGGACGCGTCCCGGGCGGAAGCCGACGGGCATTGGGAGCAGTCCACTTCCCAAGCGTACAGCATTGGAGATGGCTATCTGCACGACGGGGACACAGACAAAGGCGAATCCTCGCTGCGTTTCACCGTGATGGCTCCCGATGACGGGACTCACGAGCTGTTCTTCCTTTACCCGCCCCACGAAAACCGGGCG
>JAWOFY010000253.1:0-3373 GCA_046497285.1 Candidatus Hydrogenedentota bacterium | reverse complement strand
ACGCTGCGGCGCCCGAACGGAAGGTGATGAGGTGTTCGCTTACGTTGTGAGTATTACAGCCGTAGCGTCTGTTGTAGGTCCAGCGGGCGCTTTCCCCCGTATGCGGTTGATCGCGCATCTTCTGCTCCCCGGTGTGGAGATCCAGCGCCCATCCTTGACCAGAGCGCGCCGAGGGGGCCAAGTAGATTTCGTCTCCCCGAATGGAGAGTGGCCCGTAATATTCACTTGTCGATTTCTCCCAAAGCGCCGAACCTGTAGCGCCCTCGTATGCGGCCACGCGATCGCTGGGTTCGTCGCCCAACCCCCGCAGGCCTCCTGGCCGGCCGCCCTGGATAAGAACGTCATGCGCCTCGGAATACCCGATCCAGGTTCCGAATATGCTGGTATCCTTCTTCCATTGTTCCTCGCCTGTATAGGGATCCAGCGCCATGAGTAAGGCGTCGTCGGGCGTCTCGCCGCGCCGTTGCAACTGTTGAACCGCCTCCTCGGAGAGTCCATCAATGAGATAGAGGCGGCCTCCGCCCGTGACAATGGCGTTGTGGCGGAAACCGGTGCGGGCCTCGCGTTCCCACAACACCTCCCCGCTGTGGCGATCCATGACTACGAGCCGGTTGCTGGACGTAGCGTCCCAGCCCCGTCCCTTGATGTCTTCCATCGTTTGAAACGCATCTACGTAGTCCTCATCATCAAAGACCTGCGGATCAACGGTGGTGATGAGCAGGTCGTCCCATACGCTGAGATGGCCCCAGTCGGGTTTCCCCTTGCGCTCGGGCTCCACGGGAAGCTGGAACTCGGCCTCTATCTCGCCTGAGGCCGGC
Organism: Candidatus Hydrogenedentota bacterium; assembly: GCA_046497285.1. Lineage (GTDB taxonomy): Bacteria > Hydrogenedentota > Hydrogenedentia > Hydrogenedentales > SLHB01 > SKRY01. Next base: position 2,555 of record JAWOFY010000253.1, on the reverse strand, counting down.
GCAAGCCGATAGACGCGGGTTTTGTGCCGGACGTAGATACCGTCGGAAAGCGAGACATACGGACTTCCGATCTGATTGGCCCCTACCCCGTCCGCGTTATGCATGAAGACGGATTCGCCCCTCCGGTATCGTTGCTCCAAATCCTGATCCGTGAAGGGGTGGCCAATGCCCGGGAACTCCCGCTCCCAAATCTCCCGCCCGGTGTAAACGCACCTCGCGCTGATGGTCTCGGGGCCCGGCAAGATGATTCGGCCGCCCACCACGTGAGGCACGGGACCATGTCCATGACGGGGTAGGATGTTTTCGTTGGAAGGGCCTCCAAACCACAGCACGCCCAAGGGCGCCTTCACCCGGCTATCCGCCGAGAAGTTGGTATTGGAGGAGTCCGAGTATTGATGCGTCCATTGACCGGCGCCGCTCAGTGGACCGCCCCTCACGGCCAAGACGAAATCCTTGCGGGGTTCCGAATCCGTCTGTCGGATCCTGCTTCCGCCGAGGGCGCGGGAGAGCCTTCGCGACTTCCCAACCCCACCAACCGCGGGTGTCAAACGAGAGAAATCCCCGGGGCCCGCGTAAGCACAATCCTTTGAGGTTACGGCCGAAACCTGCTCCACATCCGCAGCTTGGACTGCTTTCAACAGATTCATTTCTTGTTGCAGCCGGGATGCCACGGGGGGAGAATCCGGGAGGGAAATCTGATCCATATTCGCCGCATATTTCGCGCCGGGGACATCGTTTTCCTCAGCGGGTGAAATACCCAAATACGCTACCCCCCCGTACGGCCGCAATCCCTCGAGCAACCGCGCCAGCGCCTTGGCGTCGGCATCAATACCGGCGGCCGCGACATCTTCGCTCAACACCATGCTAAATAGATAGGGCTGCGCCGAGAACGCGCCCGGCTTGGCTTCTATAACAGCGGCCCGCCGGCCGTACATATCAGTCTCGACCAACTCATCGCGCAAGGCGCGAACCTCGTCGGCGTTCTCTTCCACAACTACGATGTGAAGATCGCTGCGGTACAGCAACTCTCGCAGGAGGTCGCCCGAGCCCGTCCCCAGCATCAAGGCGTATCCTTCGGTTTCGCCGAGTTTATCGAGCACCCGCTCGGCTGTCTTAGCCCAATCGGCGGACTCTGGGCGCAGGGGCTCGGGATGGTGTTCATAATGAACAGCGTCGGCTTCCTCTGGTCCGAAGCAATACAGGGTTCCATCGGTGGTCGTGACAAACAACCGGTCATAGGCGGCCAGCTTATGGAAGACCTCCCCACCGATCTCCCCTTCCACAGCCTCCACGCGGTCCGCCAACATCTCGTTTTTCATGTAGCCTTGGCCATCGGCATGGACGGCGTATCCGCCTTCTGGTTTGGCGCGGAGATTCGCCTCTTGCATTTCGCCGGTATGACGGTTCAGAAACGCGGGGGGCGTTCTCCCGCCCGCTACCACCAAACGATCCTCCGAAGCGGCGAGGTAACCCTGCGGCGCAATACTGCCAAGCCCCGTCGCTCCCCCGTGCGGCAATTGGACATAGTCCGACCCCGTGGTGTCGTTCACCCATTCGACCTCGCCGGTTCTTGCGTCTAAAGCGTAAATGAACACGCCATGCAAAGGCCAGATACCTGCTGCGAAGTATACGTTGCCGTCCTTAATAACCGGACCGCCCCGCGCTGCCCAGAAGTTGATGATTCGCTCGTTGCCAAGGAGACGATGGTCCGAGGGTCCCCCCTGAAACTTCCACACTTCCTTCCCGCTTTCCGCGTCCACGCAATAGAGATGGCCGTCGTCGGACACAAAGTACACCTTGTCTTCCCACGCGGCGGGGGCCAGCCGGACGGGACCGTTGGTGTAGAAACGCCATTCCTCCGCCCCATCCTCGATACGGTAGGCTGTGACACTGTCCGTAACATTCGAGGGCACGTAGATGCGCCGGTCCTTCACCACGGGCGCATAGGATAGGTCGAAATCCAATTTGCCGCGGTGGTCCCATTGGTGAGGCCACGCTCGTTTGGGTTCGGGCAATTCCCGAACCCATTGAAGGCGCAGGTCCTCCTCCAACTCATGGGGCGTATCCGCGCTTCGCGCCGCATCGTAGCGCCACATCGGCCAATCAGGTTTCGCCAATCGCAGCCGGTTCGATTCAAACGGCGTCAAATCCCGTTTGTCATCGACCCGAACATGGTAGGTCCCGAGATCTTCTTCGGTCATCGCATCAATCGTAAGGGAGCGTCCCGTGGCGCCCTCGAGGGGTTTCCCATTGAAATACCACTGGTGCGTCACCTCGCCTTGGGGGTCGCGAAGCTCCACCGGACCCAGCGTGAGCGCCTCGCCCGAGGCGAATTCCTTGTGATTTGGTAAATCGCTGAGGAAAGGCTGGAAGGGAGTCCACTCCGCACCATGGATGGTTCCGTGGTTCTCGTTCGCAGACAGGTCATAAGCGACATCGCCCTCGCCTTCGTTCAGCGGCCAGTACCCGGCGAGGCCATCCTCATGGCCACTGAGACCCGTCAGCATGTACGTTTCCGCATCCGATTGGGATCGAGGGATGTGCCAGAAACGCAC
>JAWOFY010000013.1:0-3796 GCA_046497285.1 Candidatus Hydrogenedentota bacterium | reverse complement strand
CTCCCAGTTAAAGCATCTGTGTGTGCCACCGTTTCGTTCTGGTTCTCAAACTCGGGCAATGCGCCATCGCCTCTGGGTTCGCCTTCTGAACAACTCCGTAAGGTTAACCATGAACCGAAGAACCACAAGACTGCCGGACATCACTATTGAGACCTGCTCACGATTGTGCGTTTGTTCTCATCGTTTCGCCTCCAAAGGGACATTATAGAGGAAATGAGTTTTCCTGCACCAATCCCGTTAAGCCCCCCACGGGGCGTTTAACATCACGCCGCGTTGCGGCATAACGGATCCTTTACCTGGCGATTGGAATGAACCCCAAGGTATTGTGGAATCGAGGGACGCTATGCTACTATCCCTTCCATTCGGACACTTGATACGGAAAGGGTTCCCGTGACTGCCATCACTGACATTGTCGCCATTGACGGTCCCGCGGGTGCGGGTAAGAGCACCGTGGCGCGGGGCGTGGCGGACGCCTTGGGGTACGCGTTTCTCGACACCGGGGCTATGTATCGGGCCGCGACGTGGTGGGTGTTGCGGCACAACATTGATTTCGATGACCCCCGCGCCATCGAGGACGCTGTCCGCGTTCTTCCCCTTGAGATGCGGGAGGAAGCGGGGCGTTCCCGTGTATGGGTTGGCGAACACGAGGTGACAGACGACATCCGCACTTCGGCGGTCACCGACAACATCTGGCGCGTAGACGAGGTCCCCGGTGTGCGGCGCCATCTCGTGGAGCTGCAGCGCGCTTTCGGAGCGAAACAACCCACCGTCGCCGAGGGGCGCGACATGGGGACCGTGGTGTTCCCGGACGCCCGCTGCAAGATCTATCTCGACGCCCAACCGGAAGTGCGCGCCCGCCGCCGCACGGACGAACTCCAGGCGCGGGGACAGGAGGCCGATTACGAGACCGTGCTCGCCGCCATCCGCGAACGCGACCATCGCGGCATGACGCGGGCGGATTCGCCGTTGCGCCCCGCGCCGGACGCCGTGCGGATCGACACCACCGGCATGAGTTTGAAGGAAGCCGTGGACGCCATCGTCCGCGAAGCAAGGAAAACGCAATGACATCGCACCGCTTTCCCGCTTACCATTGGCACACCGGCCCGCTGGAGCGTCAAACGGCCCTGAGTCTAGCGCGGGACTTCGGCATGCCGCCGCTCGTGGCGCAGCTTCTGATGCGACGGGGCGTGGAAACCGCCGAGCAGGCGGAGCACTACTTGAACCCGTCGGCCGCTCGTCTCAGCGATCCGTTCAATCTCACCGACATGGACAAGGCCGTGGCCCGTTTGCGGCGCGCCCGGGAAACCCAAGAGCGCGTTCGCGTCTTCGGCGACTTCGACGTAGACGGCATCACCTCGACAGCGCTCGTGGTGTTGGCGTTGCGCCGCTACGGTTTCGACCATGTGGATTACGCCCTGCCCCACCGGCTCGTGGAAGGCTTCGGCCTCGACGTGGAACACGTGCGCCAAGCCAAGGCCGATGGCGTGGATCTCCTCGTCACAGTGGATAACGGCATAGCCGCGCTCGATGCAGCCGACGCGGCCCGGGAACAAGGCGTGGACCTCATCGTCACGGATCATCATCAGCTCGCGGAGAGGCTGCCCGCGGCCTGTGCAGTCGTCAATCCCCAACGCGAAGCGCCGGACCATCCCAGCCGGGACGCCGCCGGGGCGGCCGTGGCGTTCAAGCTGGCGTGGGCGCTCACGGGCGAACAGGCGGACCTCGATCTTGTCGCGCTCGGCGTCGTGGCCGACGTGGTCCCCTTGCGCGGAGAGAATCGCGATCTGGTGGCCGAGGGGTTGAAGGAGATCAACGCCAACCCGCGCCTTGGCGTTCAAAAACTGGCCGAGGCCGCGGGCCTGCGCAAAGGCAGGCGCACGTCCGAGCAGATCGGCTTTCAACTCGCCCCGCGCATCAACGCGGGCGGCCGGTTAGGCAGCGGGATGGAAGGCCTTGAGCTGTTGCTCACGGAATGTCCCAAGGAGGCGGCGCGCCTCGCCAAGGAACTCGACACGGCCAACGACGAACGCCGGGGCATTGAGCAGGCCATCTTCGAGGATGCGCTGGCCGAACTCAACACCACGTTCAAACCGGACCAGCGCAGCATCGTTTTGGCCCGGCGCGATTGGCATCCCGGCGTGGTGGGCATCGTGGCCAGCCGCATCCAACGCCAATACTACCGCCCTGTCATCCTCGTCGCCATTGGAGAAGACGGCTCCGGACGCGGCTCGGCCCGTAGCGTTAAGAATTTCGACATCGCCGAAGCCTTGCGCGGTTGCCAAAGCCACCTCGAACGCCATGGCGGCCACGAACAAGCCGCGGGCATGACCATTCTCGAGGATCAGCTCGAAGCCTTTCGCGAAAGCTTCGAGAGCGCCGCCGCCCAGGGATTGCCCGAGGGCGACCTCTCCCCCACGCTCGCCGTGGACGCCGTCGCGTCCCTGAGCGAAATCGACCTGCGCCTGCTGCGCAACATCGAACGGCTCGAACCCTTCGGCCACGGTAACCCCGCGCCCGTGTTTGCGGTCAACGGCGTTTCGCCCGTGCAGAACTCCATGCGCGAACTGCGCAACAACCACATGCGGATGGCCGTGCGCGGCGATGACCGCATCGTGAACTGCATCGGCTTCGGCATGGCCGGCGTGCTGCCCCAGCTTCGCGCCGAGACCCCCATCGACATCGCCTTCACCCCCAAGCTCGACACATGGCGCGACGAGCCCATGGTCCAACTCCAACTCAAGGATGTGCGCCCATAGCAGCTTCGTGCAACACGAGCCCGGCGTTGCTCCTAAAATGGCTGCTCCCCACGAATCACGCCGCTTCATCCGGCGATTGCCCGGGGCCGCTAGAACCCTGCGCTCGCTGATTCAGGCGGCGCCACTGGCTTTCGAGCCACATCCATCCCTTGTTCAAGTTGCGATTGATGGTTCGCTCCCACCTCAGGTAGTGGTGCTTGGCGAGCCGGAAAAACCGGACCGGTCCCCACTGCTTGTTCTCCGGTCTTCGCCCCCAACTGCGAAATCGCCGCCAGTAAGGCTGGGTCTTCCGAACTAGCCAGAAATCGGCCAACGCGGACTGAATCCACGCCAACACATAGGTGAAAAAGCGTATGCTGCCCCGGGCGATGCCCAATATGGGGGCGAGAATGAAGCCCGATAACCAAAATACGCCGACAATGACGGCTATCACGAGGGCGACAGCGGGTATGGCGACGATCACGCGGAGGACCGGGCTCATCTCTTCCCAGTGGGCCTTCCACCATTCACTGGAAAAGACCTTGTAGCCCAAGAGCGGTACGATCAACAAATAGAGCCGGCCGGTGGCCCATTCCAAGCCGCTCAGTTTCCAAAACGGCGCCCAAAGCTTCCGCTCCAGAAGCATTCGAGCGGTTTGGACCACCAACTGCCGGATGAACCCCCACGCCACCCGGCTGGCCTGCACGAGCCACCTCCAAATTACGCGCACAGTGGTAGCGGCGGCGTTGTACTCAATGATGAGATATACCGTTACTCCCACCAATACCAGCACCAATAAGAGCCTTCGTAACGTGATATACTGCCCCACCGTCTCCCTCCCGTTTGTCGTCAACTCGTAGCTGGTAGGGCTGGGAACTTCTGGCGCACCTTCCCCTCCAAATCAATAATACCCCAAAAAACACGGAGAAAACCACTGGTATGCGCCGACAAGCCGCAAGGGAAGGTGGTTGTCTCCTAAACGCGCCTGGCGCCCGCAGGCGCCAATCGCCGGATAAGTCAGCCCAAGATATGTTGATGTCCTTGTTACTCGCGCCTGAAAA
>JAWOFY010000432.1:0-2693 GCA_046497285.1 Candidatus Hydrogenedentota bacterium | reverse complement strand
ACCTCAAGCAATTCCGCCCTTGTTTGGCGACATTCTCTAATACCCCAGCTCCCCACAACGTTTACTCACCATTGGCGAGGCGGGGCGGAGGAGACTCTGAATGGCGCCAGCCTTTCCGCTGGCGTCCCGCGACTCTGACACTCACCGTTTTTCTGCCGAAATGGAACTACTGAACATAACCAAAGGCCGTCACGATTAACAGGGCCAATTAACCGTGTAACTTCAATAATAAAAGGACTTTATGCTTGTCACAGCAATGAATATATCAGGTCCATATATGACGTAGGCTTGGAATAGGCGCCCAGAACCTGACCAGAAAACCCCAAACCAGTCCACGCATCGGCAGGCCGTTATAATACATAATATATATTATCAGACGTTATGTGATGGGCAGGCAAAAAGCTGTTCAGAAGTCTTTTGAGGGTCTTATTGGTGCGGGTCTTCCCCCTGCGCCCTATGGCCGGTGGGACGAAACGGGTTGCTGATGCGGAAGTCGGTGGGTATTGCGAATTGAAACAGCGCGGAGCTCGTGAAGACTTTGCGGGTTGTGGCCTGGGCCCAGCACGACGGCTGGAATGCGTGGGCGTACTTAGGAGCGTTCGTTGAGGCTGTTAGCCTTCGCTGTCGCCATGACGTTGGATGAGGGTTTCAAGGCGGCCGGCGAGCTCGGCTAACGCGTGGACGAGTTCACGGGTCTCCTCGTCCCTTTCCGTGCTGATACGTTCCAACTCGGCGGCGAAGGAAAAGGCGGCCTGGAGGGCAAATGCTTGGGTATCGATACGGGGGCTGGCGGCTTCAATTTCGCGGAAGCGTTCCGTCACCTTGTCGGCTATTGCAGCCGTGTGTGCTTCATCCTGGACCACGGGTAGGTCAAGAACGGTTCCCGCGATCCTGGTTCGAACGGTATGGTTGGTCATAATCCGAGATAGCTGGCCAGGGTCTTCGTCCTTTCGAGCACACGCTCAAGGTCGCGCTTTGCCTCCTGGTGCCGCTCGGCGGTCCGCTGATAAGCGGCGTCAAGCGCATCGTAATCTTCCTGGGCCCGCCGGTACGCACTCTTCTCGCGTTCAGCGCGCCACAGTTGCTGTTTAAGCGCTTGTTTTTCGTGCGCGTGCCGTTGCTCGCTCTCTGCCAGCCGTTCGAACGTGGCTTCGAGCGCCCCGACAGCGGTGTTGAGGCGGTCGAGCTGAGACCGTACAAGCCGGTTCATCGGAGAGCGGCGCCAAGGCGTTGCTGAAGCTGATGAACGATGCGGTCCCAAATTGCTTGGGTGTCCTCGCTGCTCAGGGTCTTCTCGTGGGACTGAAAGACAAGGTTCAAGCCAAGGCTCTTCTTGTCTTCGGGAATACGATCCCCCGTGTATACGTCGAATAGCTGGACGTCTTGAAGAAGTTCTCCCCCATTTTCCCAAATAACTTGGATGGCGTCACCACCTGGAAGGTCGCGCGGAACAAGAATGGCCATATCGCGCAAGTAGGGCGGATAGGGCGGCGACGGCTGGTATTGAGGCGGCGCCTGTGGGATGTTAAGAAGGACATCGAGATCCAATTCCGCCACAAAAGCGTTGGCATCGATCTCGAAGTCGCGGCAGACGCCAGGCGCTATTTGACCAACGCAGCCGGCTGGTGTGTCCCCCGCGAGGATCTCGGCCGCCTGGCCGGGAAGAAACGTTGTCTGACGCGATTCTCGAAAGGCGGGCTTCGCCCCGAAATGCTCTACAATGACCTCGACATGGCCCTTAAGGTCGTAGAAATCCGTCTCGGCCTCCTCTTCGGACCAGTGCGGTGGCCTCCGCCGGCCGGTAAGCAGAAGGCCTAGGCGCGAATGTTGACTGGGCAGCGTGTGGTTTTCGCAAGGAAGATACACGGGTCCCATCTCGAAAAGGGTTTGATCATTGACCCCACGGTTGAGGTTGTGGGCGCAGGTCCGCAGGAGTCCGGGCAGCAGCGAGGTTCGCATGGCGCTGTGCTTTTCGGATAGCGGATTCATCAAGGTGACCATCTCCTCGGCGCCCCCATTAAGTCCAGCCGCTTGTACTTCGTTGGGACTGCTAAAGGCCAAGGTGATGCATTCGGTATACCCAAGTCCGACTACGAATTCCCGCAGCCGGCGAAGCCGCATTTCCTGAGGCGCCAAATCCTCCTCGCGGCGGGCGATCTTTGGGATTTCAGGTTCGATGGCTTCGTAACCGTGGAGCCGGGCCACCTCCTCAATAAGGTCCGCCTCCTCGTTCACGTCATGGCGCCACGTCGGCACCTTGAAGGTGGAGGCGGTAGAGGTCTCCTCGATGGTTTCAAACCCAAGGTTCTGGATGAACTTTGACTGCCGGTGAGGGGGCACTTCGTCGCCGAGCATTTCGTTTGTGCGGAGATAACGCAACGTCACTTGTTTGGGCCGCTCCGGATGCGGGTATTCGTCAAGGACCCCTTCTAGAACGTCGGTGTCAGCGTATTCGCGCATAAGGGCGGCGGCGCTATCCAAGGCATACCGCGCCATCTCCGGGTCGGCCCCGCGCTGAAAACGCTGGCTCGCTTCGGTGATGAGCCCTAACGAGCGAGAGCCGTGCCGGATGAAGCGGGGATTAAACACGGCGCTCTCCAGGAAAATGTTCTGGGTGGTCTCCCCCACTTCCGTCTCCTCGCCGCCCATGATCCCCGCCAAGGCAATCGGCTTTTGAGCGTCGGCGATAACCA
>JAWOFY010000274.1:0-10000 GCA_046497285.1 Candidatus Hydrogenedentota bacterium | reverse complement strand
GCTACCTGCGATAAGCCACGGTGAGGTGGAAGCAACCTAATCCGTGGATTTCCGAATGGGGAAACCCTGCCTGGCAAACCCAGGTAATCCCTCGCTGAATGCATAGGCGAGGGAGGCGAACCCGGGGGATTGAAACATCTCAGTACCCGGAGGAGTAGAAAGCAATTTGCGATTCCTTAAGTAGCGGCGAGCGAACGAGGAATAGCCTAAACCGCAAGTACGTGATAGGCCGTATCCGTTGTGCTTGCGGGGTAGCGGGACGTATCTGCGAGGTCGTACGGGGCCTCGGGGAGGTTACAAAACCATACCTTAGCCGAAGACCGCTGGATATGCGGCGCCATAGACGGTGATAGTCCGGTAGGCGAAAAGGTGTGGTCCTCCTGGGATGCGTTCCCAAGTAGCGCGGGTCACGTGGAACCCCGTGTGAATCTGGGAGGCCCATCTCCTAAGGCTAAATACTACTCGGTGACCGATAGTGGACCAGTACCGTGAGGGAAAGGTGAAAAGTACCCCGGAAGGGGAGTGAAATAGTACCTGAAACCGCATGCTTACAAGCTGTGGGAGGACGATGCCTTCGGGCCGTCTGACCGCGTGCCTTTTGCATAATGAGCCGGCGAGTTACTCTGTGTAGCAAGGTTAAGGGCTTATGGTCCGTAGCCGAAGCGAAAGCGAGTCTGAATAGGGCGTACAGTTGCATGGAGTAGACCCGAAACCGGGTGATCTATCCATGGCCAGGGTAAAGTTTCCGTAAAAGGAAATGGAGGCCCGAACCAGTGGTGGTTGAAAACACCTTGGATGAGCTGTGGATAGGGGTGAAAAGCCAATCGAACTCGGCAATAGCTGGTTCTCCTCGAAATAGTTTTAGGACTAGCCTCGCGTGGTAGTCGACGGGGGTAGAGCACTGGATGGGCTAGGGGTCTCACCAGATTACTGAACCCAACCAAACTCCGAATACCGTCGGTGGAATCGCGGGAGTCAGACTGCGGGGGATAAGCTTCGTGGTCAAAAGGGAAACAGCCCAGACCGTCAGCTAAGGTCCCTAAACTGAGCTAAGTGGGAAAGGATGTGTAATTGCAGAGACAACCAGGATGTTGGCTTAGAAGCAGCCACTCATTTAAAGAGTGCGTAACAGCTCACTGGTCAAGTGATTATGCGCCGAAGATGTACCGGGGCTAAGCTCAGTACCGAAGCTACGGGCTGCGCTCTAAGCGCAGCGGTAGAGGAGCGTTCCATTCTGGATTGAAGCGTGACCGTGAGGACGCGTGGACCGGATGGAAGTGATGATGCCGGCATCAGTAACGAAAAAACAGGTGAGAAACCTGTTCGCCGAAAATCCAAGGGTTCCCGGGCAAGGTTAATCCGCCCGGGGTTAGTCGGAGCCTAAGCCGAGGCCGAAAGGCGTAGGCGATGGGAAACAGGCGCAAAGATTCCTGTACCACCGCGTGACCGTTTGAGCGATGGGGTGACGCAGTAGGATAGGGCGTCCCGCCGATCGGAAGTGGCGGGCCAAGCGTGTAGGAGGCAGTCCAGGAAAATCCGGGCTGCACAAACTCCGAGGCGTTAAGGGACGTGGATCCTTCGGGTGAAGCGGATCGGTCGATTCCACACTGCCAAGAAAAACCTCTAGTGAGGTCGCCGGTGTCCGTACCGTAAACCGACACAGGTGGATGAGATGAGTATTCTAAGGCGCTCGGGAGAACCCTCCTTAAGGAACTCGACCAGTTGACCCCGTAACTTCGGAAGAAGGGGTGCTCTGGCCGGTGAAGGACTTGCTCCGTAAGCTGGCTGGAGTTGCAACAAAGCGGCCCAAACGACTGTTTACTAAAAACACAGGTCTCTGCAAAGTCGCAAGACGACGTATAGGGACTGACGCCTGCCCAATGCCGGAAGGTTAACGGGAGGGGTTAGCTGCAGCAATGCGGCGAAGCTCTGAACCGAAGCCCCGGTTAATGGCGGCCGTAACTATAACGGTCCTAAGGTAGCGAAATTCCTTGTCGGGTAAGTTCCGACCTGCACGAATGGCGTAACGATTTGGGCGTTGTCTCGAGGAGGGACCCGGTGAAGTTGTACTACCTGTGAAGATGCAGGTTACCCGCGACAGGACGGAAAGACCCCGTGGAGCTTTACTGCAGCTTGATATTGACTCCCGTTTTACACTGTATAGGATAGGTGGGAGGCTACGAAGCTGGGGCGTCAGCCTCGGTGGAGCCACCCTTGGAATACCACCCTGTGTAAAATGGAAGTCTAACTCCGAACCCGTGAAGCCGGGCGGAGGACAGTGTCTGGTGGGCAGTTTGACTGGGGCGGTCGCCTCCCAAAGAGTAACGGAGGCGCCCCAAGGTTCCCTCAGCATGTTTGGAAATCATGCGAAGAGCGCAAAGGTAGAAGGGAGCTTAACTGCGAGACTGACAGGTCGAGCAGGTGCGAAAGCAGGGCTTAGTGATCCAGCGGTACCTTATGGAAGGGCCGTTGCTCATCGGATAAAAGCTACCCCGGGGATAACAGGCTAATAACCCCCAAGAGTTCACATCGACGGGGTTGTTTGGCACCTCGATGTCGGCTCGTCACATCCTGGGGCTGAAGCAAGTCCCAAGGGTTCGTCTGTTCGCCGATTAAAGTGGCACGCGAGCTGGGTTTAGAACGTCGTGAGACAGTTCGGTCCCTATCCGTCGCGGGCGTAGGAGATTTGAGGGAAGCTGCCCCTAGTACGAGAGGACCGGGGTGGACGAACCTAGGGTGATCCAGTTGTCACGCCAGTGGCATGGCTGGGTAGCCATGTTCGGAAGGGATAAGCGCTGAAAGCATCTAAGCACGAAGCCCATCCCAAGATAAGATCTCCCCGGACCGAGAGGTCCCTGAAGAGCCCTGGAAGATGACCAGGTTGATAGGCCGGAGGTGTAAGCTCAGCGATGGGTTTAGCTTACCGGTACTAATTGCTCGTGAGGCTTGGCCTTAATTACATCAAACCATGTGAGTTCGCTCGCATGAACGCTATAATCCGTTCTAGCGCACTGTCTGTGGCGCTTTGAGTTGCTACCCTTGCATTCGCTGTCGAAAATATTACGCGGTATTTTGCCGGTGGCTGTAGCGGTGGGGCCACACCCGTCCCCATTCCGAACACGGCAGTTAAGCCCACCAGCGCCGATGGTACTTTCCGGGCAACCGGACGGGAGAGTAGGTCGCTGCCGGCAATTTGTATTAAGAAGCCCTGGATCGCCCTCAAAAGGGGACGATTCGGGGCTTTTTTTTGTGTCTTGGCGTAGTTGAAAACGCCACCGGTATCAGAAAATTGAGTAGAGGGTGAAGTGGGGAGTTATGCGCACTGTAGAGGAGGAACATCTCCCCTGTGCTCGGTTCGCTCTACTTGTGTCGGTGTTCCGATTAGGTGGGAATTGGATCATGGTGCCGAACTGGTCTTTGCCACAAGGCGTTTTGCGTCAGTTACGTTTCTGTTGGATCGGGATGAATTTCTGGCGCCACGGCGTTGCGTGTATTAGTGTAGATGCGCTACACTGGCTTAACCGAGCCGGACCACAGTGAAAAGAAAGCACAAGCCCTTGAGAGTATGGCCGGACGTATCGCGGCGCAGACGGCGTGCCGAACGGATGGACGACCCTGAGCTCGACCCCGCGCTTCACGCTGAAGCGCTCGCGGGACTGTCGCGAATTAACCTGTTTAGTGGAAGCGCGCGGATGCTGTGGCCTCCTCTATGTGAGGCCGCGCGCCGTAAAGATGCAGGACATACACCGTTGCGTGTGCTCGATGTGGCCACGGGCGGTGGCGACCTGCCGGTGCGCTTGTGGAAGCACGCGAGGCGAGCGGGGATCCAAATGGACATCGCAGCCTGTGACGCTAGTGAGGTGGCGCTGACGTTCGCCAGAAAACGCGCGGCGGCCGTGGCTGCGGACGTGCGTTTTTTCCCCTTCGATCTACTTAGCGATACAGAGCTTACAGGTGAATACGATGTAGTGTGTTGTTCGCTGTTCCTCCACCATCTCAAGGAGGATGACGCTTGCCGCGTATTGCAACGACTCGCCCATGTCACCCGCGACTCCTTGTTGGTGAACGACTTGCTGCGGAACCCCAGCGGCCTGCTGCTGGCGGCCGTCGCCCCCCGTCTACTGACCCGATCGCCGGTAGTTCACTACGACGCGACGCGATCCGTCCACAGCGCATTCACGGAACGCGAAGCGCGCGCGCTGGCGGAACGCGCCGGGCTTCACAATGCGCGTTTCACGCGCCACTGGCCCTGCAGGTACCTACTGTCATGGAGGCGGTTATGAACTACAATTCGGGCTTGGAGGCTTTGCCTTCTGGCCGGTGGGACGTGGTTATCGCGGGCGCCGGACCCGCGGGCGCCTTGCTGGGCTACCTGCTTGCAAGGCTTAACTGGCGTGTGTTGATAGCGGACCGGAGCGCCTTCCCGCGAGACAAAGTGTGTGGCGGCTGCCTGAATGGCCGCGCATTGGCTGCGTTGGCGTTGGCTGGTCTCGGCGGCCTGGCCCGAAAGCATGGCGCAGCGCCGTTGGAGCGCTTCCGCCTGAGCACGGGCCGGGCCGAAGCCGAATTGCCGTTACCCACCGGCGAGGCGATCACCCGGCGGTCTCTTGACGCCGCTTTGGCGCAATCCGCGGTCGACGCTGGAGCGGCATTCGTTACGGAAACGCATGTCAAGGCGGGACCCGCGGGCGACGGAGCCCGGCCCATTGCGCTACGGCGCGCGCAAAATGAAATGACGGTTCACGCGAGGTGTTTTGTCGATGCCTCGGGCCTTTCGGGCAATGTATGGAGAGAAGATGGGCCGGTCCGGCGCGTTGACGCCAGGAGCCGGATTGGCGCCGGGGTCATCCTGGACCGGGAATGCCCGGAGTACGCCCGTGGTTGCATACACATGGCTTGGGCGCCTCAGGGTTACGTGGGGCTTGCGCGCGTGGAAGGCGGAAAACTGAACATCGCGGCTGCATTGGACCCCGCTTGGGTGCAGGCTCAAGGCGGATTGGCCGCTGCCGCTTCCGCTGTGCTAGGGCATGCGGGCTGGCCCGCGCCAAAAGGGTTGGAAGAAGCGCCATGGAAAGGGTCGCCCTCTCTCACGGTTCGGCGCGAACCGGTGGTTCGCGAACGGGCTTTCGTTTTTGGTGACGCGGCCGGTTACGTTGAGCCGTTTACGGGCGAAGGCATGGCTTGGGCCATGTGCGGCGCCCACGCGATTGCGCCCATTATCAACGAAGTCTTGACGGAAGGGTATCAACCGCGTCACGCGCAAGCCTGGACGCAAGCGCATGCCCGACTGGCCCGGCGGCGGCAACGCGTTTGCGCGTGGGTTGCGCGAACGCTGCGCCATCCCGCCGCCGTTCATCTCTGCCTACACGCATTGCGGATGACGCCTGTACTCGCGATGCCCCTTTTGAAGCATATCAACGGCGGCGCCTTCGCGCCCGCGGGAAGGATAGTTCCATGACAGCGGCATTACTAGGCTTGGGCGTAGGACTTCCCAGCTACAGCGTTGACCGGGAAGAATCCGTGGCCTATGGGCGCATGATCTCGTGCGCCACGGATGAACAGCACAGGCTCCTTCCCGCTCTGTACCGCATGGTGGGTGTGCGGCGGCGCTACAGCGTGATCCTCGACGCGCCGAGCGGCTCGGCGACGGAGCGGCAATCCTTCTACCCCCCTCCGAATGGTCCGGGCGATAAGGGGCCTACGGTCGGAAAGCGGATGCAACGGTACGCCACGGAGGCCGGGCCGCTGGCCGAAACCGCGTCCCGGGCTGCGCTGACAGACGCGCGTTGCGCCGCCGAATCGATCACCCATCTCGTCACCGTATCGTGCAGCGGATTCGCGGCGCCCGGTATCGACCACACGCTGATTGAACGGCTTGGCCTGCCGCCCACTGTCGAGCGGGTCAATGTGGGATTCATGGGATGTCACGGCGCATTGAACGGCCTGCGCGTCGCCAAAGGCCTGGCGGCTGGCGACGGTAGCGGCGCGCGGGTTCTGCTTTGCGCCGTGGAGTTGTGCAGCCTGCACTATCATTACGGCTGGGACCCCGAACAAGTCGTCGCCAACGCGCTTTTCGCGGATGGCGCGGCGGCCGCGGTCGTAGGCGCTGGGGACCAGCCTGCATGTGAACCCGCATGGCGTGTCCACGCCACGGGCTCATGTCTGATACCCAATTCCGAAGACGCCATGACATGGCGAATCGGCGATTACGGTTTTGAGATGACGCTGTCGGCCCGTGTCCCCGAACTCATCGCGGACAACTTGCCAGGGTGGATTGCATCATGGTTGGACGGACACGGTTTGGCCCCGACGGACATCGCGTCTTGGGCCGTGCATCCGGGCGGTCCGCGTATACTGAACGCCGTGGACAAATGCCTGGGTCTCGGCGACGGGGCGCTGGACGTGTCGCGCTCGGTATTGCGGGACTACGGCAACATGTCCTCGCCCACCATCCTTTTCATACTCAAACAACTCCGGGACGCGGCCGCGGAAACGCCATGTGTGGCGCTTGGCTTTGGACCGGGGTTGACGGCGGAAGCAGTGCTATTCGCATAGGAGGCTCTTCGGGTTCATAGGCTTATGCAGCGTTTCAACGCACAATCGCCGCATACGGCGGTCAGCGGGGCGTTTACATCCCCCGGCCCTTCGGGCCACCCCCTTCCAACGGGGAATTTTTGGTTGTTGAGCGACTTGCAGAAGTGAATAAGAGGCCCGCTTTCTTGTCGAAATCGACCGCAATACTGACTATTTCGAGCACTATCCAGCGATTTTTGGTAAGATTTCTCCGCTAAAAGGGGACTTCTGCAAGTCGCTGTGTTGTCTCCCTTATAGTGTTAGATGCAAAAGCATAGAAGCGGCGCCCTCGCCGCTTAAAGCAAACAACACATTAAGACCAGTAAGCGGCGAGGGCACCGCTTCTACATCAACTCCCTGCGGAGAATGTTCCAATTCCCCTTTGCAGGGGGATCAAAGGGGATGTTGTTCCCTGTAGCAGCCGCTTACCCCGCGATTGGGGCTGAGCCTCAGACCTGGTTCCCGAAGCATCCCTAACCCGACGGCGCGGATTTAGGGGCTGCCAGCTTGCGGCTTTACTCAGTGATCGGGTTCTTGGGGTGTGTTTCGTAAGCGGCTCGGGAGTGGAATAGCTTCGCGTGCTACGAAGATAAGGCCCACTACGATCAGTAGGGCCACGCGGCCGGCATACCCCGTCGCCGTTTCGGGCAGAATGACATGCGCGGCGAAAGCCAGACCCGTCACGAGCGCAATCAGGGCGAGGCGTCTCCATTGGTAGGGAATGGGAAAGTGGTAATAGGCGACCGCGCCTACGAGGACAGCCATGGCGAGATGGCTCAGGAAGGTGGCGGTGGCGGAGGCCGCCATGCCGTAGCGCGGCGTGAGAAAAGCATTGATGGATAGGGTTACCGCGGCCCCCGCCAGGGTGATCCACGGCAGGTGGATGGTGCGGCTCTTGATGAAGATCCCGGCGGTGAAGTGGGTGTACCACCCCTGGGCCAGGTAGGCCAGAAGCACCAGCGGAACAATGAAGAGCCCCTCCCAGTAAGAGCGCTCGATGAGCGTGCGCATCTCTCCGCCGACAGGCACGGGTATGGCCACGATAGCGCGGGCGAAAAAGGAGACGCCGAGGAAAACGAGAGCGCCAATGGCCGTAAACAGCGTAAAGGCTCGCGAAAAGATGCCGGGCGCCTCCGGATTATCCTGAAGGTTGAGGAAAAACGGTTGCCAGGCGAACCGGAACATCTGCACGTACAAGAGCATGAATACGCCGAGCTTGAAGCAGGCGTTGTAAATGCCCACCACGTCGCCGGGTTGGGTGTCTGCGCCATAAAGCGCTTCGGTTACGGCGGGGTCCATTCGGTCGAGAAAGAAGCGGTCGATGGCTTCGGTTATGCCGTAGCCCAAGCCGGTGGGGACGTAGGGGAGGCCGAAAGCGAGCATGGACCGCACGAGGGCGGGGTCGTATGTAGCGCGGAACAAGCCCGCGACGGGCAGCCAAGCCAGCACAAGCGAACCGGCGCTCCCGGCGAGGTTTCCCAGCAGTACCGCTTCCACGCCCCAGCCCAAACCGAGAATCAGCCAAAGATTCAGCCCCAGGTTGATCGTCACGCCCGCCAGACGGATGCCCGCGAAGGTCCAGCTCTTGCGTTGAAGCCGCAACTGGGCCATCGGGACGGCGAGGAGGGTGTCGCACACCAGGATGCCCGCCATGTAGTACAGGAGATGCGCATGTTCCTCAAGCCCCATGAGACCGGCCGCCGGCTGTATCCACTGCACGGCCAGGAGCGAAAACACGAGGGACGTTCCGATCAGGGTCCACAGGGCCGTGCTAAACACGGTTTGGAGACGGGGGCGTTCCTTGCCCGCGGCGTGTTTTAGGTAGGCGGACTCCATCCCATACGTGTAGATGACGTTGAGGAATACGAAGGCCGCGTACGCCTTAGCCACCGCCCCATACTCGCCCGGCGGAAAGACATGGGTGTAGAACGGCACCAGCAAGTAGTTGAAGAACCGCGCCACGATCGAGCTGAACCCATAGACGGCGGTGTCCGAGGCGAGTTGCTTGAGCGGGCCGCGCACGAATCAGGCGTCCCCGTCGCCCAAGCCCTTAGGCTGGTTGGATGGCGTCCCCTGTTTGCTCTCCGGGATGTGAGCCTCTTGGACTGCCGTGGAGAAAAACATCATGAATGGGGTTCATCCGGGTATCAACATTTGGTTTCGCGCCGGACCATCATTCGGCGAGCGAGTACTAGCCTTTTGACTGAGGAACCGGGTAAACGGCGCTTTAATGGGGAGGGTCTTGCGTCCCCTCGCCACGGGACAGCTCCCATGGCGAGGGGTGTGCATAAGGGTGTGTTTAGACGTCGCAAAGTTGGATAGCGGCGCGAAGACTCTCGCGCGGATCGCGGGTCGGAATGAACTCATGCCCGACGTAGCCTTCGTAGCCAATATCCAGTAGGGCCTGCATGATGGGCGGATAATTCATTTCCTGTTCGCCGTCCAGCTCATGGCGGCCCGGAACGCCGGCGGTGTGAATATGGCCGATGTGCTCCCCGTACTCGTGAATGCGCCGGATGATGTCGCCTTCCATGATCTGGCTGTGATAGAGGTCATAGAGGATCTTCATGTTCGGCGAGCCCACGGCCCGCACGATCGCCATGCAGTAGTCGGCCTTGTCCCCTTGGTAGCCGGGATGCCCCTGCATCTGGGCTTCCCCGCCGTCAGGGAGTTCTATGTAAGAGCCGTCGCGGCTATTGAGGTTCTCGATGCACAGGTTAACATCATGCTCTTCGGCGTACCCAATGACCTGCTTCAAGCCCTCGACGCAATTCGCTAGCCCGTCCTCTGGCGAGATGATCCCGCTGTCGGGGTTGTCGGGATCGCCGTATTGGTA
Source organism: Candidatus Hydrogenedentota bacterium (assembly GCA_046497285.1). Lineage (GTDB taxonomy): Bacteria > Hydrogenedentota > Hydrogenedentia > Hydrogenedentales > SLHB01 > SKRY01. Next base: position 591 of record JAWOFY010000274.1, on the reverse strand, counting down.
CCCCGTGAAGCAAATGACATTGGGATGGCCATACTCGGCGGCGGCGTCGATCGTTTCCCGGGTCATCTCGATGAGCATCTCGTGATTGTCTCGATTATTGAATCCACGGACGAACGGCGGAGCTTGCGGGATCTGCACCATGGCGCAGGCCAAATCATGTTCCGCCACCGTGGGCAAATCATCCGCGCCAATTAGTTCGACGCTCTCGCAGCCCAACTCCTTCGCCACCTGACAGGTCTCGTCGAGGTCCCATTGTTCCCCAAACATATTGAAGCACCAATGGGGGAGGGAGTGGTGAATGTTTCCTTTAAGCTCGATTTCCGCCGCGGCCGCCTCGCGCGGTCCCCGGTTGGCCGCGGTCCCCAGCGCAAAACCGCCCACGCTGGCCGCCGCCAATCCTGCCGCGCCGCCCAGCAGATCGCGCCGGGTCATCCCTTGCTTCGAATGTCCTTGATGTTCTTTCATGACTACCTCCCAAAGACTGACGTAAACTCACCAATACGTGAATGCCTCACCGCCGTGCATCTTGGCTCTTTGAATGGCGCTAGAGTTTTCTCTGGTAGACGCACAACCTTTTCCGCCACCGGCGTG
>JAWOFY010000180.1:0-11681 GCA_046497285.1 Candidatus Hydrogenedentota bacterium | reverse complement strand
GGGATGGGTGGCGCCGATGGCGGCAATCACCTCATGCCGATCGGACCAGTGATCTTCGGGGAGATAACGGCAGTCCGAGCGTGGGTAGGTGACGAGCTGGTGCTTTTCGTTGATCCTCCAAGGCGATCTCGAAAAAGCCGCTCAACTGCTGGGCCGGCGTTATTCGGTCTTGGGAGAGGTTGTATCGGGGCGCAGCATCGGCCAGACCATTGGCTATCCCACCGCCAATATCCATCCCTACCATAGCGCCGTGCCCGCCCAAGGCGTATACGCCGCAGAGGCGCATTTAAACGGCCGGCCCCACATAGCCGCCGTGAACATCGGTATTGCCCCGACCATACGTCACGAGGAAGCGGCCATCGAGGCGTTTCTCCTGGACTTCGATCGCAATATCCAGGGTGAGGAAATCGAGCTAGTCTTTCATCACCGGCTCCGGCCCGAACGAAAATTTCCCAACCGGGAAGCCCTTGTCCAACAGATCGGACGCGACGTCGAGGCCATTCGCGCCTACTTCGCCGATGAATCCCCGCGAGGAGATGCCACCCCCTTCACGTAGATGCGCTGAGCGCTTTCTCAGGCGGTCATTACAAGAGGGGGCGCTTCTTTATTTATCCCTTCTGAACCCTGAAGCCTCATGTGGCGAGGCATGTAGGGGCGCTCATGCAAAGAGACACGCGTCTCTCCCCCGCCTTCTCCAAGTAAGGCGCTCTGGGACCGGTAACCCTGCCCGCTGCGGGAAGCCGCCAACGCTGGTTTGAAGCCGCTTCCTAATCCTCAACAGGCAGCAGGGACCGCTTGTTCGACAGGTTCCCCCCGGAGCCAGTGCCCGTTGGCGGCTGTAATGCGCACGAGGACGAGGTCCCCGATTTCGAGCGATCCGTCCATGACGGTGACGGGCCGGTGACCATCGGTCCGGCCGTTCATAGCGTCACGCCGCTTGGGATTGGCGCCATCGATAAGGACCTCTTGTACCGTGCCGACGTAACGCTCGATGCGTTGCGCGTTGAGGCGGTCTTGCAGTGCGATGACCCTCGCCAGCCGGTCTTCTTTCACTTTGCGCGGCACATCGTCCGCGAAATGCTTGGCCGCTTTCGTTTTGGGGCGGGGCGAGTACTTGAACGGAAAGATTTGGCTAAACTCGACCTCTTCAAGCACGCGCAACGTGCCCTCGAAATCGTCCTCGGTTTCCGTGGGAAAGCCCACGATAAGGTCCGTGGTCAGCTCGAGCTCGGGGTTGATGGAGCGCATATACCGGACCTTGGCGAGAAACGCCTCCACGGTGTGCTGCCGGTTCATAAGATGGAGCAGCCGGTCCGAGCCCGCCTGGAAGGGCAGGTGGAGGTGGTTGCAGATGTTGGGGCGGGCCGCCATGAGATCCGAGAGGCGGTCGTTCCAATCGTTGGGATGGGGAGAGGTAAACCGGATGCGCGGCAACCCCTCGATCTGGGAGACTGCGTCAAGCAGCGCATAAAAGTCCCAATCGCCCGCTTGGTAGGAGTTTACGTTCTGTCCCAGCAGCCAAATCTCCCGCGCTCCCCGGCTCACGAGGTCTCGCGCTTCCCGCAGGATGTTGTCCGGTTCCCGGCTGACTTCCCGGCCCCGCGTGAAGGGGACGACACAGAACGTGCAGAAGTTGTCGCAGCCCTTGGTGATGGCGATATAGGCCTTGCAGCCTTCGACATGGCCCCGCTCGACCCATTCCTCCGGGATGAAGTTCTGGATCTTCTTGTCGCGGGGCATCCACTTGGTCATGAGCACCCGCTCGCCGTTGCGCACGCGCTCGAGCATCTCGGGCAGCCGCATATAATTATCCGGCCCGAAGACTATGTCCACGGCCTTCTCCCGTTTCAAGATGGCCTCGCCCTCTTGCTGCGCCACGCAGCCTCCCACGCCGATGACAAGCTCTGGGTTAGCCTTCTTTAAATGGCGCAATTGGCCGAGATGACTGTACACCTTGTTCTCGGGATTCTCCCGCACGGAGCAGGTGTTGAGCAGAATCAGCGAGGCCTCCTCCTTGCGCTCGGTGAGGGCATAGCCCTCCGCCTCGAGCACCTCTTTCATGCGGCCGCTGTCGTGCTCGTTCATCTGACAGCCGAAGGTCTGGATAAAAGCTTTGGGTTGCATGGGACTCCTGTCGAACATACAGGCTGGTGATGGGCGTAGAATTGGTATTCGCCGGGCGTGTGTCGAATCACCACAAAGTATAGCAGCCCCGCCGTTTTACGGGCAATGCCTCCAATCCCCCAATCGCCGGATACGGCGGTGTGCAGCGATGGGGATTCGTTAGCCCCGAAGCAAAGGAACTACATCGGAGATAAGGCGCGCGACGGGGACGCCATGGTCTTCCATCTTCTCGATCTTGGTCGCGACCGTGTCCTCGCCCTCATCAAGAATGGCCCCGGCGTGGCCCATCTGCCGGTCCGGGGGCGCGGTGAGACCGGCCATGAAGCCGACCACGGGCTTGGTCATGTGTTCGCGGTAGTAGCGCGCGGCTTCGACTTCGTCGTGTCCGCCAATCTCGCCGACCACCACGACGGCCTCGGTGCCAGGGTCTCGCTCGAACAAGGGCAGAATGTCGGTGAAGGTGGTCCCGATGACGGCATCGCCACCGATGCCCGCGCAAAGCGATTGGCCCATGCCGGCCTCGGTGAGGGCGTACACAATCTCGTATGTGAGCGTGCCGCTGCGGGAGACCACGCCGATCCCCCCGGGGGTGTGGATGTTGGCCGGCATGATGCCCACCTTGCACTGGCCCGGTTTGATGATGCCCGGCGAGTTAGGCCCAATAATGCGGATGCCCTTGGCGCTTAGCGTTTCGTACGCCTCAAGCATGTCGAGGGTGGGGATCCCGTCGGTAATCACCACGAGGAGTTTGAGAGGGGCCTTGGCCGCGTCGAGCATGGCGGCCCGTGCGAATTTGGCGGGGACATACATCGCCGACACTTCGGCTCCCGTCTCCGACACGGCCTCGGGCACGGAGTTGAAGACGGGCACACCATGGATGATTTGGCCGCCCTTGCCCGGCGTTACGCCGCCGACAACTTTCGTGCCATAAGCCAGCATTTGGCGGGTGTGAAACGAGCCGTCGCGGCCCGTGATCCCTTGCACAATGACTCTGGTATTCGCATCGATAAGCATGGGTCTACGCCGCCCCCGCCATCTTGGCGGCCTCGAGGGCGCCCTCTTCCAAGGTGGCCGCCGTTACAATGCCGGTTTGCTCCAGCATGGCCCGGCCCTCTTCTTCGTTGGTCCCCACCAGCCGGACCACGATCGGCACGGACACGTCGAAGGTGTCGAGAGAAGTCAGGATGCCCTCGGCGATGTCGTCGCAGCGGGTAATGCCCCCGAAGATATTGACAAAGATAACCTTGACGCCGGGATATTGGAGGATAAGCTCGAACGCGGCCACCACTTTCTTGGGGTTTGAGCTGCCTCCCACATCGAGGAAATTGGCGGGCTCCCCGCCGTGGTGCTCGATGATATCCATTGTAGCCATGGCGAGGCCCGCTCCGTTGACGATACAGCCAATATCCCCGTCAAACCGGATGAAACTCAGCCCCTGCGCGCGGGCGCTGGCTTCGCTGGGATCCTCGCCGCTGGCCTTTCGCATTTCCTGGAGATCCTCGTGCCGGAACAGGGCTTTGTTGTCCACCGTCATCTTGGCGTCGAGAGCGAGAACGGTCCCTTCCTCGTCGGCGATGAGGGGATTGATTTCGATAAGGGACGCGTCCTTCTCCGCGAACAGCCGGCCCATTCGCGCCATGATGCCAGCGGTCTGCTTGACTTGACTGGGGTCCTCGAACAATCGGCCCGCGAACGCCATCAGGCTGTCCGGATTCAACCGCGTGAGCTGGGAAACGGGGATCTTCCGTTTGAACACCTTTTCAGGCGCTTCTTTTGCTATCGCTTCGATGTCTACGCCCCCCGCCGCGCAGCCCACAAACGAAACCGCGCGCTCCCCGCGGTCGATGAGAAGGCTCAGGTAAACCTCTTGGGCGATTTGCGCGGCCGGGGTGATGAACACGGCTTCCACGGGGCGATCCTGGATGCTGAGTTCAAGGATGGCTTGCGCCGCCGGCCGGACTTCCGAGGCTTCCTTCACGATGCGGACGCCACCGGCCTTGCCCCGGCCGCCCGCATGCACCTGAGCCTTGAGAACCACGGGAGGCGAGAACACGTTGAGGGCCTTGCCGGCTTCCTCAGCGGTTCGCGCGACCATTCCATCGGGCGCCGGCACGCCATACATGCGCAAAAGGGCTTTTGCCTGGTATTCGTGGAGATTCATGGAGTCCTTGGGTCCTCGCTTCCGAAGTGTGGAGGGAGATGTTGCTGGCGCATGGCGCAAAAACGAATCCCCGGCGGCATCCACCGGCGGAAACACACTACTCTTCCGCTATACGCGCACGGCGCCAAGATTTTGCGAATGGATGGAGCGAGGGGATTCATCAGCCGATGCACGGCCTAGCTGTTCCTACTCTACTACTCACTGCTTAATCGTACAGGGTCAGGAGGGATTGGATCAACTCAATGGGGCGCTTTTCCCCGCAAAACATCGGGCAGCGAGCATTCCGTGTCGCTCATGGGAATCCCGCCGGTGAGGAGCAAGAGCGCGCCAATTCCGAAGCCCGTTGCGAATCCGCCGAGGTGCGCCCAGTAGGCCACCGGCCCCCCACCCCCTATCACGCCCCAAATGTCGAAGACGAGCCACAGTAGGATGATCCACATGCTGCTTAAAGAAACCGTGCCACAGAAAGGGGGGATGGGTATGACGATGAGATAAAAGCAGGTGATATTGTTGAGGGGATAGAAAATGAGGTACATGCCCACGATGCCGTTGACCGCTCCGCTGGCTCCGATCGTGGGCGCGCCGTCCAAGACGAGATGAGCCATCCCGCCGGCAATGCCCGCGGCGATGTAGATCAGGATGTACGTCCCGTTGCCCACTTTGGCGCACACCGCGTTGCCAAACACCCACAAGAAGATCATGTTGCCTAGCAGATGCATAAGGCTTCCATGAAACAGCATGTAACTGAATAGCCCTCCCGGACTGGAACCGTGCAGCATCGCTTCCTCTACAGACTCCGGATTGGCGAAGCCGCCCAGGGAGTAGAACACGGTGACGGCGACGATGACGATGTTGGATATCGGGGTGCGGTACATCGGGACATCGACGCTGAGAGGGATGAGCATAAAACGGTCTCCGCGGCATGGCGCGCGCTTTTCGTGGGCGGCAAAACGAGGCGGCGCTGCTTTGGCGTAACCTCAAGCAAACCGCGCCGCTTCGCGCCCGCGCACCTCTAGCTGTCAGCTTCTGAATCTTTTCTGCCAGAAACGGCGTAGCGCTTTCAACTCCGTGCGTTGGCGTAACAAATCCAGGGACGAGCTTCTGGATATCGTTTAACCCAACTAAACACCGCCGTTTCTCACCTCCTATTCCCCCTGCAAGCAGGGGGGATTCACGCAGCCGTTTGACAACGCGCGTCGGCGCGAAGAAGAATACCCTGTGAACCGTTTTAGGCGGATACAGACGTGGTGCTTGAACAGTATATCAGCTCAGCGACTTGCAGAAGTCCCTTGGCCGAGGGTGAATCTTGCTCAGAATCACTGTATAGTGCTCGAAATACTCGGTATTGTAATCGGTTGCGGCGACAAGGCGGACCCCTTCTTCACTTTTGCAAGTCGCTCAGCTATATAGGTGTAACTTTGTGCGGCGAATTGTCCGGGCGTTTCAGACCAATTTCCCATTTCTACGCGAAGCCCAAGCGGAAAGCAAGCGCCTTTTGCAGCGCTTCTCCCGAATCCCGTTCGAGGCGGATTTCAAGGCGCTGGCGCTCATTCCCATCCCGCGGGAGGCGTTGTTCCTCGATGTAGGGGCGAACCGCGGTTTGAGCGCGGAGGCGTTCTTGATGTATGCGCCAAGCGCCCGCGTCTATCTGTTTGAGCCCAATCCGGTGGTGAGCAAGAGATTGTTGCGCCGCTATGAAAGCTCCCCTCGAATGGAAGTGTTCGAATGCGGGCTGGGCGATCGGACGGAGGAGCGGATACTCTATGTGCCGTTTTACAAGGGATGGATGTTTGATGCGCTCGCATCCTTTGATCGAAAGGAAGCGAGTGAATGGCTTGAAAGCCGGATCGCGGGATACCGCCGGGAGAATCTGCGCATTGAAGAATACCTCTGTGCCATTAAGCGCATAGATGATATGGGGATAGCGCCCTTTTTCATCAAATTGGATGTGCAAGGCCATGAACTCGCTGTCTTACGGGGCGCGGAACAGACGCTCCGGACACATAGGCCCATTATCCTGCTCGAATCGTTGTCCCCCGTTGCACAGGCGTGGGCCAGCGGTCTGGGCTACGTCCCTTATGCCTTTCGGGGCGGCCGGTTTCATGCGGGGGAGCGGGGCGAACTCAACACGTTCTTGCTGCCTCCGGAGAAAACAGCCCTGGTGAAGGCATGTCTCGCATGACGTATGGTGGCGGCTTGCCCCGCGGATTCCATTTCTGATGGCGCAATGGTAGAATCCGGACGTATCTGGGACGGGCGCTGCGCCATCTTCGCGCCCGGCCCTCGCCTTTTTTCCGCGGCGCGTGTTTTCTTTCACAGTACGTCATGCTGCTTGGAGTTTCTTTTAGCCGCCGCATATGTCCCATTTAACGTAATCAACCGAAGGAATAGCCCAATGACCGAAAAGATTAAAGCGACCAACATCACTTGGCATGAAGCCGATGTGCGCAAAGAGGATCGGGAACGCCTCAATGGGCACAAGGCCGTCACCCTATGGTTCACGGGGTTGTCTGGCTCGGGGAAATCGACCCTGGCCCACGCCGTGGAGAACGCCCTGTTCGAACGCAAGTGCCGCACGTATGTACTTGATGGCGACAATGTCCGGCACGGGCTGAACAAGGACTTAGGTTTTTCGCCCGCCGACCGGGAAGAGAACATCCGGCGCATTGGAGAGGTGGCCAAGCTGTTTACACAGGCGGGCGTGATAAACCTTACCGCGTTCATATCCCCGTACCGAGCCGACCGGGACCAGGCCCGGAATATCGCCGAAGACGGGACCTTTTTCGAGATTTATGTGAAATGCGCCCTGGATGTGTGCGAAGAACGCGATCCCAAAGGCCTCTACAAGAAAGCGCGGGCGGGCGAAATCGCCGAGTTCACGGGCGTTAGCGCTCCCTACGAAGAGCCCAACGAGCCGGAAATTGTGGTGGATACCGGCGAACAGAGCGTCGAGGAATGCACGGCGGAGATCCTTAACGCCCTGGCCGATCGCGGCGTCATCGAGTTGGGGTAAGCCAGGAGTTCCCCCAAAACCGGCCACATTCTTTGGGGAACTCCTCGGGGTGAGCCCCTTGCGGCGAGGTTCTCGCAATTGCCACAATATATTGCGTTGCCTCTTAGCCTCTGATAAAATATGCCCCAAAATAACCGTAGGAGGTACGAGCCGTGCAATTCGGAAAGCGCAAAAAGACCACCTCCCTCCGCGCCCAGCGAGTCCAGCAGCCCAGCCAAGCGCAGCCCGAATCGGAGGTTCATTGGAAGCAGCCCGAACCGGAGCCTGAACAGGAAACGAGCGCGCCGGTGGGCCAGCCGTCCGGCGACGCGAGCGCGGCGGACTCCTCCGGAGCAAGCGAAAGCGATTCCACGCAACGGCTGCTCGCGGCGCTGGGAAATCTCGAAGCTCAGGTTGAGGTCGCAAAGAAGGGCGCGAGTAAGGATACGTGGTCCGAGCAATGCATGGGCCAACTCATCAATGCGGTTGAGTTGGCTCTTGAGGAAGACTGGGTCGATGTGGTGGACGTGCTTACCGAGACAGCCCGTATCCTGGAGACGTACAAGAGGGCTGGCCGGCAACAGGAGTGTGTCCCCTTCTTGGCGGACAGTTACGAAATCATGAGCGGAATGGTGGTCGACCTCATGTTGGGGCAAGATGTACGCTCCAATGTGCTCAAGCGGTGGGACAAGCGCTATCAACAAGCCCTAAGAGAGGTCGCCTCCGCGGGCCTGACGCTTGTAAAAGACGACGATACCGATGAGTCCACTGCCCCGGACTCGGATAATGGCCAAGGTCAGTCGTCAGCAGAAGGAACGGCGTCCGCCAAAAAGAAAGCCGTTAACGGCGCGGATGAGCAACCCGCTCGGGGGAAGCAAACCTCCAAGGCGAAGAAATCACAGCCGTCTGCGCCATCTAACGGGGGCGCTAAGAAGACGGAGCGCGAACAATCTCCATTTGATGTAAACATTTTTCAAGGCGACAACGGGGATTCCGCCCCAACGCTTGCGGGGGATGAATCCTCTAGACTCGCGGACTTGCCCGGCTTCGACGACGATACTTCTTCAAGTGGTCCATCCGGCGAAAAGAACGGGGATTCGGCGCCGGCTAATGGAGATGCCGGCGAGAGTCCTTTCGATTCGGTCAGCTGGATTGAGGATGATAACGAAGAGGAGACCGACGTAACCCCCCCGACGTTCCCTATGGGTGAAGCCGGGGAAGTAGATACGGCTTCCGGCAATGAGGCGGGGGCGCAGACGCAGGAAGGGGCTGACCCCGTCTGGGCCGCCGATGATGACATGGAGTTCATGCTGGACAGTTGGAGTGAGGCCTTGGCTCAATTAGAGCAAGGCGCACAGGACAAGCAGGAAGAGTACCTTGGGGACGCGGAAGAAAGCGTAAACCTGCTTGAAGGGTTGGCGAGTCAAAATGGAAGATGGCATGCGGTGGAGGCTTGTCATATTTGTCAAGAGCTGTTGGGTTTTGTCTCGCCTCCGGAGCGGCCCAGCGGGCGTCTTATAGAGTTGGCCTATGCCTTTTGCGGGGCTTATGCCGAAGCGGAAGACCTGGACGCCTCGACCTTGACGGATTGGAAGGCGGAGTGTCAGCGTTTTCTGGAGGAAGCGCGGAATGCAACACCGCCGGCCGCCGCGGAACCGGCCGAACCTGTGATGCTGGACCATGTCCACATTGAATGGCAAACGCCGTCAAGCCGTTTGCTGTCTGCCGAGGGGGAAATGAAAGGCGCAATGAAGACAGAGACGGAGCTAGAATCTGGCCCCCAAATAGAGCCTGAACCTGAGCCTGAAGCGGCGCCGGATTCCGAGGGACAAGCCGAACTCGATCCGTTGGCTGAAGCAGAGCGGTTAGCGGAAGCAATTGAGGGTGGCGCTGATCCGGGTGGGGCGGCCCAACCGGAATCATTGAAGGCCAAGGACACCGCCGAGAGGGTGGAGAAGCTTCCTCCCGTGCATATCGAAGCTGCGGTTCGGACGGCCATGGCGATGCGGGACAGCGGGTCGCCCGAACAGCTCTTGGGCGTGGCCATGCAGGCCATTGCGCGGGGCGAAGGAGAAAGCGCGAAGCTGTTGGCGCTGCGCGCCGCGGCCATGCTTGCCCAAACCGAAGCGCAAAAGGCGGAAACCCAGCTCGGCGAGGCTGAAAACAAGCTTGAACAAGGCGTGCGCGCCATCGAGCAAGCCCGGCAAGAAGTGACCGAAGCGGAACAGGCGGTAAGCTCCGTGGAATCCTCGGTTTCGGAAGGGGAGACCGCTCTCGAAGCGTGCTCCCAAGAAAGTGCGCGGATCGTCGAGCACGTCACGGGGCTCGAAGAACGGATTAGCGATCTTGATGCGCAGATCAAGGCGCTTCAAGAACAACGCGAGCAAGAAGCCCAGGCGTTGGCGCAGAGCCAAGCTCAACTAGAACAGGCCAGAGAACGTGAGCGCGAGCAACAACAGCGCATCGAGGAGCTGAAGGTCTCCAAGAAAACCGCGCGGGAGCAACTCGAAGATGCGCGCCAACGGGTGAAGGACTTGCAGCAACGCCGAACCGAAGTGGAAAACACCATGGAGCGCGCACGGGAAGCGCTTGAGCGGCGGCGCTCTTCAATGAAGGATATTGAGGAGACCATCGCTCAAGTCGCGAACAAGGATGACGGAACGTCCGTGGACATGGGAGACCTGTTGTTTTAGCGCATGGGTTGCACGGGATAAGGACCTCTAGCGAACAGGGGGCCTGCCGGTATTGCTTAAGGGGCGGGGAGCGGCTCGCTTTTTGCGCCGCCAGAAGGCGGGAGAGACGGACGCTCATTCACATTAGCGGGGTGTGAACAGCGTCGCCTTCCTTGCTTACGTAAGCGAAACAGACTATCAAACAACGGCGGCAGGGGACGAGTGTGCGGACAAAAGGCGAATATGTGGGGGTGGCCGACTTTGGCTCGCGCAGTATCCGGGTGCTCATCGCGCGAGCCGAACCCGAGGGCCCCATCGAGATAGCGGGCCATGGCGAGGCCCCAAGCCATGGGTGTGTCTCCCAAGGGATCATACAGGACCTCAATGCGGCCAAGGCGGCCTTTAAAGAAGCCTTGATGCAAGCCGAGAACGAGGCCAGACGTTATGTGCCGTCCCTTTTTTGCGGGGTCCATGGCAAGAACGCGGAGACCTTCATCCGCGAAGGGCGCGCGCAGGCGCCGGAGGAACGCGTGGGCCGGCCCCAGATGGACGAGGCGCGCAGCAACGCCGAGCGGGACCTTTGGGTCCAGGGAAAGCAGATACTCGCTTGCGTGACGGGGGAGCAATGGTACGTGGACGATCTGCCGGTCACGGAACCGCTGGGGATTCGCGGACAAGTAGTTAAGGTCCGCACGCATCTTGCGCGCGTTCCCACCATTGTCCGGGAGAACGTCGCCTCGTGTGTGGAGGCCCAAGGCCGCGAGATGGAAGACGTCATTTTCTTGCCGCTTGCGTCCGCGCTGGGATGCCTCACCCCGGAGGATATGGAGCTGGGGGCGGCGGTGTTGGACATGGGCCGGCGCACCACCAGTCTTGCGGTCGTTCGGGATGGGCAAATTCTGGGGACCTATTGTTTCGAGTGGGGAGGGTATCACCTCACGTGCGATATGGCGGCCGGTCTCCATGTCTCCTTTGCCGAGGCGGATGAACTCATCCTCGAGTACGGACTGTCCAGCGAATTCCTTCGCGCTCAGACAGCGGATGGCTTTGATGAAGGGAGAGGCGAACCGGGCTACGGGGAAGAGGAACGCGAGGGCGCCACGGATCGCCTCATCGAGCTGAGGACTGTTTTGCAGGGAAGACCCGCCGTGGTCTCCAGGCATGAACTGGACGAAATCCTCTACGCCCGGGCGTGGGAGCAAATGGAATGGGCGCGGCGATATCTTCATAGTATGGGCCTGATGAAGAATCTGGTGCGCGGCATCGTGCTTACCGGCGGCGCAAGCATCGTCAAGAACCAACAGGCGCTTGCGGAATCCGTGTTTCGGGTCCCATGCCGCATAGGTTATCCGCGGGGCGTGGAGATCATCCCGGAGGAAGCGCAGACGCCCGAGTATTCGGCCGCCACCGGCATTGTCCGCCACGCCTTTGCTTTCCGGGAAGCCGCCCGTAACGGCCGCGTGGATTCGCGTAGCCCCATCATAGGCGGCGTGAAGTGGGTATGGGAAGGCATTCGCAAGTACTTTTTCTGAAGCGCCGGTTCCAACTCCCCGGGTCCGAATTACCCGTCTTGCGTCCACAGTAGATACGCAGGGATAAGGCGCCGTAATCGCCGCGTAAGGCGGTGTGCCGGGTGTTTACATCCCCTGGCCCTTCGGGCCACCTCTTCAAAGGGGGAATTGAGCCACTCACCTGTTGGGTGAACAACGGTTTAGGCGGTGTGGCGGCATTC
>JAWOFY010000122.1:0-4988 GCA_046497285.1 Candidatus Hydrogenedentota bacterium | reverse complement strand
ACAGGGGAGATTCGGAGGATTGGATACGCCCCCGTTTCAGCGCCACGAGCGAGGATCCCATTCAGGGCGAGTATTCGCTCAAGTGGGAAGGCGGCGAGGAGGAGCATCAGTGGGTGCTGGTAAGCAACGCGTTCTATCTGGGCCAGCCGTTCACGGCGTCGGTCCAGGTTCGCGTGGACGGTCCGGAGGACACGGATTTCAGCGCGGGGCTCATGCTGCTCGAAACCTACGAAAAGTTTGCCGGCGTTCATGCCGGTCCCGACGAAGCCGGGCTTCACCTCGACGCGGCGGATTGGACCACGCCGGACACTACGCCCATGGACATGGAGATGGGGGCGCTCTACACCCTCACCGTTAGCCTTAACGAAGACGGCGAAGTCCACGCTTCCATTCGCGATGCCGAGAACCGGGAGCAAGTGGCGGTTTTCGAGGGCGACACCACGGTGCTCCCTTCGGCGCTAGGCTTGTACACTCATACGCCAGCGGACAGCGATGTGAAAATCCGTTTCGACGAGGTGACCGTGGACGCCGCCCCCTATCGCGTGCCAGCAGAGACGTGGACCCGCGCCTCCATCCCGCATTACGTCGTCTTGCCTCAGAAGAACGACGTCGAACACGGCGAAGGCAATTGGGTGGGCGGCCACACGATGCTGAAGGAAGAGGACGGAAGCTATTCCATGTGGTACCGCATCCGCACGTCGGAGGCGCGCGGCGCGGGATATGGACATGCCTCCAGCGAGGACGGGCTGACGTGGGAGAAGTACGAGGACAACCCCGTCTTCTTCCCGGATCCGGACGAATACAGCAGCAATGAGAAGATGTCCGTCCTCAAGGTGGACGGAACATACCACGGCTGGTATGCGGTGGACGCGCCAGGGACTGGCTGGTGGACCGGCTATTGCCACAGCGAGGACGGCGTCAATTGGGTGGACGAGGGCATCGTCATCGATAGCGAACCCACCCAGAAGGATCCCGATGTAATTTATGTCGACGGGACCTTTTACCTCTACGCCATCAGTCCGGGCAACACGGATCTCGCGGTCTACACCTCCGAGGATGGCATGGATTGGGAGATGCAGAACTACATCGAGATGGGCATCCACCGCCATCCCACGGCCTATTACGAACCCGAGAGCGAGACGTTCTGGCTGTACGCCTTCGGCTTGCATCTCGGCGTCCATCGCGCGAAGTCAGAGGACGGCATCCACTTCACGGATTTCGAGCCGGTCTGGCATGAGCCCGCCGTGGGCATTGACGATTGGCGCGAGGGCGGAGTGGACTACGGGGTGTTTCTGGGCGACGGACATGGCCATGTCCCGGATCCCAAGAATCGCATCCTCTATTACCAGGGCCGGAACAACTACGGGAACAACCACCCAGGCTGGCAGTATCACGGGAGCGAACGCGTGCTGCTGGCGGGCTGGTTCACCGGTCTTCACGTCGATGTGCCGACGCACGTGAAGCCGGACGGAGCCTACGAGTACGAACGCTTTCCCTTCGGCGCCGAGCGCATTGACGGCCTCTACGCCCAAACCACCTCCCCAGGCCGCATTGTGGTGACACGCTGGTCGCCGGACGAGGATGTGGCGGTCGAAGGCGAGCTGCGCGGTTCGCAGGGAACGAGCTGGCGCATCGAAATCACCGAAGGGTTGGAGCCCGAGTCCAGCTACGATCTAATCATTGATGGCGAGGTGGGCGATAGCCGCAACTCGGGGACGTTCGGCGATACGGTGCTACGGGCCACTCTCCCCAGCGACGGAACCCAGAGCTTCCGCATCGAACACCAGGACTGAATAATGGGGAGAGAGCATCTCCTTTAACGTATTCACCCCGCCCGAAGATGGGCGGGGTGAATCGCTTATAAGAAGCTAAAACGGTTACGGCAGTTCAACCCATGCGTTAGGTTGGACTTCGTCGTCCAAACGGCGGCCAGCGGCGGTGTTGCGGAACTCTTCAAGTTCTGGCCCAGCCGGAGGCAACTGCACATTACGGCCAGACTCGGCCCGTTGCAGACGGCGTTCAGCGAAAATGCGCTGCACCTGTTGCACCGTGACGCCATCCTCGGCGTTAAGCTGGGCAATCTCTTGATAAAGGGCCCGGCGGTCCTCGTTCTCTTCGTTAACGAGTTCCCGAACCTCTTCTTCTTCCTCCGGTTCCAAATCGTCACACCCCAGATAACTGAGGTACCCCCGGTTGTCTTCCCCTACGCAACCAGCCTCCTTGAGCTCCTCTATATCGGAATGACGCTCCCGCATGCTCTCGGCAAGCCGCGTCACCTCCGCCGAACTCTCTCGCAAGTTCTCGCTGGCATGAGCAACTTGCACAGGATTCAGCGCTTGCAGAATGCGATGCAACCGCGACGCGCCAGCTCCTTCTCCGCTCTCCTCCATGGGAAGCGTGTCGGTTCGGCCTTCGATGTAATCCAATACGGCGTCCGCTTGCTGCCGCACATGACGTACATCCACTCGGATATGAGCGTCTATCGTGTGTTCGGTCCGGAGCACACACCCCAAAAGGATTAGCGCCATGAGCGCCAAACTTGTTGCAAAAGCGATTCGCATACGTAACTCCTTGTTGAATTATCGGCCTTGACGGCCGCCTTGGGTCAGTAACGCGTTTATTGTACCAGACGAATCCGCGCCCGAACCATTTGCCGATAGAACCGTCCAGCATCGTACTGCCGGAAGCGCGGCGCGCCCGGCGAGCGTTTTCCCAAGAATTGGCGGCGGATTGAGCACGGCAGGCGCTATAAGGGCCGCTCTCATGGAGCCGCTTTGGGGTCGCAAGGCTGGGTTTCTTATTCGCAAGATCGGCCAGCGTCCCCTCATCTTCAACCGGAAACGCCCGTCCGGCGCATTGACTTACTCCGCTTAAGCTCTTATACTGAAAGTGGAGCATTTAAAATCAGTTTATCTGGCCATGTTTGCGGCTAGCTTAAGCAGGATGGATAGCGCCATGTTTAGCCTTTGCCACCGAGGTGGCTTTCACATATTTTTACTTTTCGCTTTATCCTTGACCTCCTTGTTTTCGAGGAAGAGGAAGTGGATATGCGCCGTTGAGGTGAACAGGCTCGTGGGTCCGTCATGCCGCAAACCGTTGGCCAGAACAGGCAATACAATACCCCATGCTGGGGATGGAGGAAAGTTACGTGCCTATGGGTCCGCAGGATATCTTGTGGATCGGAGTGGGCATCGTTCTGGGCCTGGTTTTCACGGTCATTGGCGCCCGCATCGTGGCCAATGGATTGTTAGGCAAAGCCCGGCGGGAAGCCGCGCAGCAGATTTCGGATGCAGAACGAGAAGCCGCTTCGATCATCAAGGAAGCCAATACGAATCTGAAGGAGAAGGAACTGGAGCTTCGCTCCAAAATGGAGGAGGAAGCTCGGCAAGAACGTAAAGAGATTGCAAACCTCGAAAAACGCGTAATCACCAAGGAAGAGTCGCTGGATAATCGGGCGGATGCCTTAGAAAAGAAAGCCAGCGACCTGAACGAACGCGAAAAGGAGATGGCCAACCGCGAGGCGGCCTTGCATGAGGAGCGCGATAAGGTAACAGCCCTGATTGAACAGCAAACCCAGAAGCTGGAGGAACTCTCGGGCTACAGCGCCGATGAGGCGCGGAAGGAGTTGTTTAACCAGCTCGAGGCCGAGGTGAAGCGGGACTGCGCCATCCGGCTCAAGCGTATTGAGGACGAGATGACCGAAACCGCGCAGAAAAAGGCGCAATGGGTCATCGCCCAGGCCATCCAGCGGTGCGGCGCGGATCATGTCGCGGAAACGGCCATCGCCGTGGTCAATCTGCCCAACGATGAGATGAAAGGCCGCATCATCGGACGCGAGGGACGCAACATCCGCTCCCTCGAAAACACGACGGGCATCAACATCATCATTGACGACACGCCCGACGCCGTCATCCTGTCGGGGTTTGATCCGGTGCGGCGCGAAGTGGCCCGCATCACCTTGGAACGCCTATTGGCCGACGGCCGCATCCATCCCGCCCGGATCGAGGAGATGGTGCAAAAGGTCGAACAAGAGATCAATCAGACGATCAAACAACTGGGGGAGGATGCGTGCCTTGAAGTGGATGTCCACGGTTACCATCCCGAGATCGTCAAGCTGTTGGGCCGTTTGAACTACCGGACGTCCTATGGCCAGAACGTCCTCAAACACTCCAAGGAAGTCTGCCGCCTAGCGGGCATCATGGCCGCCGAGCTGGGCGTCGATGTCGCTCAAGCGAAGCGCGCCGCCTTCGTACACGATATCGGGAAAGCCGTCACGCCGGAGGTGGAAGGATCGCACGCCCTGATTGGCCGCGACATGACGAAGAAATTCGGCGAATCCGAACTCGTCGCCAACGCCGTGGGGGCTCACCACAACGAAATCTCACAGGACACCGTCATCGCCGTGCTGGTGCAGGCCGCCGACGCGCTTTCCGCGGCGCGGCCGGGCGCCCGGCGCGAGACGGTCGAGACCTACATTAAGCGGCTCGAGCAATTGGAGCACATCGCTGACGGGTTCCCGGGCGTCGACAATGCCTTCGCCCTGCAAGCAGGCCGCGAGATACGCGTGGTGGTCCAGCCAGAAAAGATAAGCGACGCCGAAGCCTATCAACTCGCGCGAGAGGTGGCCCGGAAAGTGGAAGAGGATATGACCTACCCCGGTCAGATCAAGGTGACGGTTATTCGCGAAACCCGGGCCGTGGAAACGGCCAAGTAGCCGTGGCCGCTTAATGAAAATCCTTTTTGTAGGGGACATTGTGGGCAAGCCGGGCCGCCAAGCGCTCAAGGAGTGGCTGCCGGTATTGCGGGAAGAATATGGCCTCGACGCAGTTATAGTGAACGGGGAAAACGCCGCCGGCGGCCTCGGCGTGACCCCGAAGCTCTTGGATGAAATCCTGGCGCTGAAGGTGGACGCCGTAACCCTGGGTAACCATACGTGGCGCAAGAAAGAATTGGTTGCGGCCATTGACAGCTATCCCACGGTGGTGCGG
>JAWOFY010000091.1:0-2673 GCA_046497285.1 Candidatus Hydrogenedentota bacterium | reverse complement strand
CTCGCGCGCCGGTTCGGCGGGAGAGGAGTCTTCTTCCACGGAATCCGTGAGGTCCGGTTGTTCGGCTTGATCCGCGCGCCCGGGAGAGGGCGTATCCGCCGTGTCCGTGGCGCACCCCGCGAAAAGACCGGTAGCGAGAAAGAGGACCGTTATCCACCGAAAAACCATTATGATTGCGCCTCCTTGGGTGATGCCTCGGACCTTCGCACACGGGCTGTTTTCACCAACGCCGTCATTCTACCGGATCCTCCGCGGGGTGTTGTCAAGTGAGCCACTTACCTGTGATTCCCCGCCAAACGGTTCAGCTCTCATCCCCGCTGTTCAGCAATTCCATCAGTAGCGGCGTCAGGTCGGCGGTCCACATCTCGTACGCGGCATCGTTGACATGCAGTTCATCGTCCACGAACAAATCCGAATCGGGCTCGCCGTTGGGCAATAGCAAAGGCGACGCCGTATCGAAATAGTGAAGGTGAGCGTGCTCCTCGCTGTACGCCTCGATCAGGCGATTGGCTTCTTTCATATCGGGCCAATCTGACCAACGGGCGCGGGAGGGTTTGATGCCCATGAAGACGATGGGCGTCTCGCCAAGACGTTCTTGCACCGTCTCCACGAAGCGCGTGTATTCAGCCAGCACCTCTTTCGGCGATTCGCCGCCGTGGATGTCGTTGTCCCCTGCGTAAAAGACGATGACCTCGGGCTCATATTTCAGGACCGTCTCTTCAATGAAATGGTTCACTTGAGCGATCCATGAACCCCCGAAGCCGCGGTTAATGACCGGCAAATCGGGGAAATACTCACGCGTATTCCAACGCCGGATGGTGGAACTCCCCACGAACAGCACCGCATCCTCTGGCCAACTGTTCTGGGCGTCCCATGCCGCGAAGTCTTCCATCGCTTGATGAGCCCAGGCCGGGATGTCCTCTGCGGCCGAGGCGGGGATTGGCGCCAGCAAGGCGGCCGTGACGGCAACGAAAACACACGGGCGGGAGAAACGCTGCATGGCGGATAACTCCTAATACTAATGCCCTGCCAGCCGTCCGCGCTCAGTAATGCAGACGCGAATGCGCTTGGAGGCGGGCATGGGCGCGGTCAAGCGCTGACTCGGCGCGGGCGTAATCGATGTTTTCCTCACGTTCGCGAAGGCGGCGTTGAGCGCGGCTCTTGGCGGCCTCGGCGCGATCGCGGTCGATCTCTTCTTCGTGTTCGGCTGTGAACGGAAGAAGGGTTATGTGATCTTCCAACACCTCGACAAAACCATCGGTAACAGCGAAAAAGTGCTCTTCGCCCTTGGGATCGACCGCCGCTACCGCTCCTGGCCGCGTCATCGTAAAGAAGGGCGTATGGCCGGGCATCACGGTGAACAATCCTTCGACGCCCGGAATGATGGCCTCTTGCACGTCCATCTGCATGACGGCCCGTTCGGGTGCGACGATTTCGAGGCGCACGGTAGCGAGGCCCATGGTATTGGATTGTTCGCTCATCAGGCGGCGCTCGTTTGTTTCTTGGCTTTTTCCACGGCGTCCTCAATGGCCCCGCAATACATGAAGGCGTTTTCGGGCAGATCGTCGTGATCGCCCGCGAGGATCTCGGCAAAGCTCCGGATGGTGTCCGCGAGGCTTACATACTTGCCGGGCATGCCGGTGAACTGCTCCGCCACGAAGTTGGGCTGGGACAGGAAACGCTGAATCCGGCGGGCGCGGTTCACGGTCTCCTTGTCTTCCTCGGACAGCTCGTCCATGCCCAGAATGGCTATTATGTCTTGGAGTTCGCGATACCGCTGCAAGATCTCTTGCACGCCCCGGGCCACGCGGTAGTGTTCATTGCCGACGATGCGCGGGTCGAGAATCCGGCTGGTTGAATCCAGCGGGTCCACGGCGGGATAGATGCCCAGCTCCGAGATTTGACGCGACAGCACGGTAGTGGCGTCCAAATGGGCGAACGTCGTGGCGGGCGCGGGGTCGGTGAGGTCGTCCGCGGGAACGTAAACGGCCTGGACCGATGTGATGGAGCCCCGCTTCGTCGTGGTGATGCGTTCCTGCAATTCGCCCATCTCGGTGGCCAGCGTGGGTTGATAGCCCACCGCGCTCGGCATCCGGCCCAGCAGCGCGGATACCTCCATGCCGGCCTGGCTGAAGCGGAAGATGTTGTCAATGAACAGCAGCACGTCCTGGCCGCCCTCGTCGCGGAAGTATTCAGCGGCGGTCAGGCCGGTCAGTCCCACACGCGCGCGGGCGCCGGGCGGCTCGGTCATCTGGCCGTAGATGAGGGCCGCGTTGTTAATGACGCCGCTCTCGGTCATTTCAAGCCAGAGGTCATTGCCTTCGCGGGTGCGTTCGCCCACCCCGGCAAAGACTGAATACCCGCCATGTTTGGTGGCGACGTTGTGAATCAACTCCATGATGAGCACGGTCTTGCCCACGCCGGCGCCGCCGAACAAGCCGGTTTTGCCGCCGCGCGAATAGGGCGCGAGGAGGTCAATGACTTTCAAGCCCGTTTCGAAAATCTCGGCGCTTGTTTCAAGCTCCTCGAAGGCGGGGGTAGCACGGTGAATCGGCCACCGCTCCTCCGTTTCAATCGGTCCCTTCTCATCCACGGGGTCCCCGACCACGTTCAGGATCCGGCCCAGGATTTCCTTGCCCACGGGGAGGGAAATGTAGCCGCCGGTGTCGCGAA
>JAWOFY010000200.1:0-2766 GCA_046497285.1 Candidatus Hydrogenedentota bacterium | reverse complement strand
AAAGGGACCTCATTATGTCTACTATACCACCTCCGCATACAGGATGCTGCGGGACAACCCCGATGACAACAGCGGCGTCGTGTTCGGCGGTCGTGTCCATGCCCGAGGCGTCGGAGCCGCTCCCGGGCTCGGTGAGCGCCCACGCGCCGATCTCGCCGCCCTCGGCGAGCGGGCGGATGTAGGTAAGGGCCCCAGTGCGTGAGGCGTTGGAGGAAACGATAATGCGATGCAGCGCCAGCCTCTCCAGCAACGCGGAGCGAAGTGGGAAGAGGATCTTGGAGGCCGTCCCGCGCGGCGGGGATAACCGCCGCTTTGAGCGTTTCGGTTTTACCCTTATCGAGTTGATGATGGTGGCGCTCCTGCTTGCCCTATTCTTCGCCATCGCCGTTCCCCGCCTGTGGCCCGCAATTGCGTTCGGCGAGCACGAAGGCGCCGCCCGGCGTATCGCCAACTACGGCCGGGCCGCTATTGCCGAATGCGCCATGTTGCAAGCGAGGTACACCATTAAGATTGATCTGGATGAGCAAGAGTACTGGACCATGCGGTGGCCCGGTTTTTCCACGGAGTTGGCGGAAGTACAAGGAGACATGAGGGAGGCCGCGCGGGAGACGATGGAGGATGAGCCCGTTGCCCAAGGGCGTGACCTCCAAAGCTTGGCTGGCGGCGGAATGGGCCAGGCGGAACAAGAAGAGGTCAGGGAGCAGAGCGAACGGATGCGTGAGCAAATGGAACGCTTTGCCCGCCTCTCCACTCAAAGCCAACTCGAAAACGTGAAAACGGACAGCATGTTGGACGGGATTGGCGATTTCTTTGACGAGTTCCGTCTTGACGATGAAGACGACGAGATGGAGGAAATCCGATCAGGATTCCTCATCCGCACGCGGTTACCCGAGAATATCACCATTGATTCCGTTCGGATTGCCGGTTCAGACCACTCCAGCGGGATTGTGGAAGTGGACGTTACGCCCATGGGGTTGGCCGAATCCGTGGTGTTTTACGTGCAAAATCCCGATGATGAGTATTACACGGTGACGTGGGATCCGATCACAGGCAGCTCGGAAATCACGAAAGGGCGAGAATCATGATTCGGGCCAGGGCGAAGGTCTGTGAAGGGTTTACCCTTATCGAAATCATGGTGGCCTTGGCCGTCTTGGGCACGGCGTTGTTTGTGCTGGTGGAAGCTCACTACAGCGCGTTTCGTCTCTTCGAGGAAAGCCGCGAAGAGATCCTCGAGCGCCAACTGCTCGAACGTGTTCTTCATGAAGCCGAGGTGGAAGTGATGGCCGGTGAGATGAACGGCTCCGGGGAGTTCGGCGCGCGTTACCCGAACTACTCCTACAGTTTTGACGCCGCGCAGGTAGGCGATGAACGCTTGGGATTGTTTGAGGTTCATGCCTTGTTGGATACGCCCGATGGCGATCGTGAACTCAGCATGTACGTTTACCGGATTCCGGAGTAGGTTCATGCATACGCGCGGATTCACGTTGCTTGAACTTCTTGTGGCGATGGCGATCCTCGTGGTTCTCACGGGTATAGTCTACGGCGCGTTCTATTCGGTGGTGACTTCCATTCAGACCAGCCGTACAGGCATGGAAGAAATGCGGCTGCGCCAATTCCTCGCCCGCAACATGAAGCAGAATTTCAGAACGGCGTACTCCGATCCTCGCATGGAGCAAGAAGTCTTCATGTTTGTGGGGGAGAGTAACGACGGGCCGGATGGAGCACGGGACTTGGTCCGGTTCGCCAGCACAGCCCCCCTTATTGGCGGCATGGCCTTGCCGGGCGACCTCAAGGAAGTGCGCTACGAAGCAATGGCGGAGCAGGACAGTGACATGGCCTTATCCCATGCCGCCCCCGAAACCGAAGATGAGCCGCCGGCCGTTCTTCATTCCATTGAGACGCCGCTTTTGGGTGGCGAAGTGCAGGAACTGGGTGCGGAGGATGGCTTTTTTGTTCCCTCGGACGACTATGAAGCCCCTGGTTGGAGCGTGCCCATCCGTAGCATGCGCCTGGATTATTTCGATGGGCAGGAGTGGGTGCGCGAGTGGGACAGCTTGGAAATGCGGCGGCTGCCTTGGGCTGTGCGCGTACGAATCAATTTCGCCAAACCCGAAGATGTCGTGGAGGAAGAGCAGCGGCAGGGGATTGACCCTGAGGATGACCCGGACTTCGATATGCTTATCCCCCTGCAACCGGGATTGGGCGTGACCGACGAGATGGTTTTCGAGGGGGGCTCGTATAATGGCGACGGATTTCAAGAAGAGGACGCCGTTGATGAAAACGAGGAAGAAGACGGTCAAGATGCGCCTACCCCGGATCGCGGTCCAGGCCGGGGCGGCCTCTCGGGATTGGGAGGTTAGTCATGGCGAAGAGCAGGCATGATTCATGGCGTCTTCGATTGTGCGGCCTGTTTGGAAAGGGGGGGCGCGAGGGAAACGGCGGCGCCCTTAAAGCGGGGGTTCGCAATGAACGCGGCGTGGCGCTGATGTTGGCGCTACTGTTCGTCGTGCTCTTGACGGCCCTGGTTGTCGAGTACATGTACGAGAGCAACGTGGACGCTGCTTTTGTACAAGGGTACGCCTCGGAAGTTGAAACGTACATAGCGGCGCGCTCCGCCGTCGCCAACGGTATCGCCCTTCTTGAGCTGGACCTCTTGCAGGCATACGAAGCCGACGGCGAGTTGTTTGACAGTCTCCATGACTCTTGGGCTCATGGTGTTCAAGTCCAACCCATCAATGACGCCATCATGCAATGCCGAATTGAAGA
>JAWOFY010000386.1:0-5331 GCA_046497285.1 Candidatus Hydrogenedentota bacterium | reverse complement strand
GCGCCCACCTCTGTATCGAGAGCGGGACAAGCAATAGGGTACTGTAACCTCGTTTAGCGGAATTTCATCTGGGGGGCGCAACAGGCAGCTGTCCCCAATTGCTCGTCATGCGTATGGCGTGCGGGTACAACTTTCATAATCCAATGACAAGGAGATTTTTGCGTAATGATGGTGGACGTAGCACGAGTTTTGAGATGGCGCCTGGTCGCCTTGGCCGTGGGAATTGGAATGGCCGCGGCGGGCGCGTTCGCGGAGGAGACGGCGCGGGGTACCGTCTTTCACGATGAGAACGGCAACGGCGTGTTGGACGATGGCGAACCGGGTTTGGAAGGCGTGCTTGTCTCCAACGGCCGCGACGTGACCGCCACGCACGGTGACGGCCGCTACGAACTCCCCGTTTGGGACGATTGTATCGTCTTCGTCATCAAGCCCCGGGACTGGGCGGTTCCCGTGGACGAGAACAAACTTCCCCGGTTCCATTACATCCACAACCCCGGCGGCTCGCCAGAACTGGAGTACCCCGGCGTGGAGCCGACGGGGCCCCTGCCGGCGGCCATCGACTTTCCCCTGACGCGTCACGAGGATCCGGAGACGTATACGGCCATCGCCTTCGCCGATCCCCAACCCTACAACTTGGGACAAATCGAATACCTCGCCTTCGACGTGGTGTCGGAACTCGTGGGTACGGACGCCGTCTTCGGAATGACCTTGGGAGACATTGTGGGCGACCAGCTTAACCTGTTCGAGCCCATGAACGAGGTGGTCGGCCAGATCGGGATTCCTTGGTGGAACATCGCCGGGAACCACGACCTCAATTTTGACGGCGAGGGCTTTTGGGATGTTAGCAAGACCTTCCAACGGGTCTACGGCCCCCCGTGGTACGCCTTTGAATACGGACCCGTGAGCTTCATTGCCCTGCACAGCACCGACTGGCATGGCGACGGCTACACGGGCGGCGTGAACGAGGATCAACTCGCGTTCATGCGAAATTATCTCGCCCATGTGCCCGAAGACAACCTGGTTGTCTTGCTCATGCACATTCCCCTGATTCACGACGACGACCAAGTCCCCGGCCACGCCATTGAGAATCCGGCGGACGTACTGGCGGTGTTGGAGAATCATCCAAACAGCATGTCCCTCTCCGGCCATTGGCACAATCAGACCCACTACTTCGTGGAGCAGGGCGAGCACGGCTGGATGCACGAGGAGCCCCACCATCACTTCGTGGTGGGTACGGCGAGCGGCAGTTGGTGGCGGGGGCACCACGACGAGTACGGGATCCCCCACGCCACTATGGACGACGGGACGCCGAACGGTTACCTAATCTTAACCTTCGAGGGGAATGCCTACCGCTTTGTCTGGAAGCCCGCGCGGCGGCCCATCGAGTGGCAGATGAACATTTACGCGCCCGATACCGTGGCGCGGGCCGACATCGCGGAGACTGAAATCGTCGCCAACGCATGGTCAGACTCGGCGCGCTGCACGGTGGAGATGCGGTTGAACGGCGAGGGGCCCTGGGTGGCGATGGAGCGCTACATCGGCCCCGATCCCAACTTCCAGCGCTTGCAGACGCTCAACGCGTTCATTCCCGAGCAACTCGGCGGCGAGGTGATAGACTTCTACGATTACAGCCATTGGGAAAACCTCTACAGCCTCTGGCGCGCGCCCATGCCAGATCTGGAGCCCGGAGGCCATCGAATCACCGTCCGGTTCACCGACCTCTTCGGACAAGTCTTCGAAAACCACCGCGTTATCCGGGTGGAATAAGGCCGGGCGCTTCGGCGCGAAGGATTCGCCTGCGACCACGCCGCCGATGGCGGGGAAGCCCGCCAAATGCTGTCTCGGCAGCCCTATGACGCGCTGGTCGCGGATTTGCGCATGCCCAAGGTGCACGGGCATAAGCTGATAACAGAGGTGTTGGAGCATCCCCATCCGCCCTTGGTTGTCGTGCTTACCGCAGTGGCGGAGCCCAAAATTATTGAGGACCTCTACCAGCGGGGCGTCGACGATATCGCCTTTAAGCCGGTCAGCTATCCGGCCTTTGCCACCAAAGTGCGGGTCATGTTAGAGCGAGGCCGCCAACAGAAAGCGGAGGCCGCCACCGTGCCCGCATCCGGCCCTAAGGGGGCCACCACGAAGACAGATGTGAAGCAACAGATCACCGAGGCCACCCAGACCTTGCGCGGCCAGCTCAACGAGGTGACCAAGAATTTCCGCGACACGATCACCGACCTCGAGAGAATGGAAGGCGGTTTTCTTGGCTCCGTCCGCGTCTTGTCCAACTTGATCAACCAAGTGGCGCAGTTCAAGGGGAGTCATGCCGCACGGGTGGAGTCCCTGTCGGTGCGGCTGGGCAAGGCATGCAACGTGAACAGGGAGGATCTTCGCAATCTCAAAGTGGCTGCCCTGCTCCACGACATCGGTCAGTTCGGCATGCCCGACACCGTGCGAAGGCAGCCCCCCCACTCTCTTTCACCGGACGAACGCGCCGTCTTCCACAGCTACCCTTCGATTGGGGCGGCCCTCTTAAGCGAAGTAACGGGGGCCGAGGCCGTGGTTGAGCTTATTGAGACGCACGCCGAGAATTACGATGGCTCGGGCTTCCCGCAAGGGCTGCGCGGAGAACGGATTCCGCTAGGCGCGCGCATCATCCGGATCGCCGATGGGTTCGACACATTTATGTTGTTCGAGGAAAACGCCAGTGAACCCTGGAACAACGCGCGCCACCACCTGACTACACACAAAGACGTATATTACGATCCGGGTCTCGTGGACTTGGCCCTCCAGTTCTCCAGCGAACTTGAAGATGAAGCCAAGGCAGATAACGTCAAGGAAATCCCCAGCAGTGAACTCCTCATCGGCCAAGTGTTGGCGCAAAATGTCTATGACCACAACGGGCGTTTTCTCGCCCGCCAAGGGGCGGAGATTTCCGCCTCCATGTTGCCCCGCCTCCAACGCCTGGCGCACAATCAATCCATCAAGATTTTCGCCAAGACCCAGCCCAAAGAGGGAGAGGACGTAGCGAGCGAAGAGTAACACGTAACATCATTCCGTAGAGATCCCAATCGCCGCAGGACGCGGGTCCCACGGCTCCGGCAGGTGCGCCGCCAAACCACTTGATGTTACACTTGTTATCATCGGAAAAAGTCATAAGGTTATAGTGATGGTATACGAACCAAACCCCAAGCATAAGGAACCTTGGCAGCCTGGGCGGACCGGCTCTTTGTGTCCGAAGTCCGTGAATCCTCACACGCTCTTGAGGAACAGTGTTT
Organism: Candidatus Hydrogenedentota bacterium; assembly: GCA_046497285.1. Taxonomy (GTDB): domain Bacteria; phylum Hydrogenedentota; class Hydrogenedentia; order Hydrogenedentales; family SLHB01; genus SKRY01. The sequence goes on along the minus strand of JAWOFY010000386.1, from coordinate 2,059 downwards.
TCCACAAGACGAAGCGGTACGCGACGGATGGCGAGCGGGCATATTGCGCCAAGGAGCACGCGCCGGAACACTGGCACGGATGGCCGGTGGGGTGGCGGGAAGTACCTCCCGAAATCCGAAGGCAGTGGATGGATACTGGCGCCGTGAGCCGGCGTAACGTGAAGAAGCATTGGGAGACAGGGACGTGAGCGTACATTGGGAGCGCCTGAGCGGCGACACGGACCGGTTTGCCATCAAGATCGCGTTTCAACGGGACCCGGATGAGGAGGCTAGCGCGGCCCCGGACGAAGCCGCTTCATGGGGCGCGCTTCAGATCTGGGTTAAGGGGGTGAATCTGTGCGCCCATGCCCGGCGCGGCCAGTCCATGGACGCCATGCACTGGTATCTTCTGCCCTTGCTTGAATGGTTCGCCCAAAACTGGGATGCTTTGCTGCATGAGCAGCACTTGCCCAATAAGAATCAAGCGCGCAACGCCGCCGAGGCGTTGGAGGCGGGCCAGTTCCCCCCGCCTGGGCTGGAAGGAGACGAGGCCGCCTATCGCTGGGAAGAAAATTGGCACGCCTGGTGGAGCCGCCATGCCTTGCAGGCCGCGAGAGATGGCGGCCTGCTGCCCGGCGTACTGTTTCGCCGGTGGCGGGGCGAAGTGGAAATCTCCTGGTCGCCTACTGGCTTGGAAGACGCGCGGATGCTTGCCCCCGAGGGCTGCGCGCGTTTCGAACCGCGCGAGGTTGCTGAGCCGTTGTACGAGATGCTTCGCGATACGAGCGAGTATTTAGCGGCGTGCAGGCCGGAATCGAACCGGATTACGAAGTTACGGGAAATGGTGGATGCGCTGTGCAACTTGGAGCGGCGGGAGGAGCGCCTGGCGTGGCTAACCGGCTTATGGCGGGACATGTCAACGCGGGAAGAGCGCTGGCGCAAGGTGTTCTCCGCCGTTCGCGAACGCAATCCCGCCGCAGAGGCCGTCTTCCAGAGCCCAGTGGACGGCCCCGTCGTTTTGGGAAGCTGCGACGCCGCCCTCATGTTTGGCTCCGTTTCTCCGGACATCGGGGAAACGGACGCGCTGACGTTGGCGGATTGCCTTGCGGGTCTTTTCGAGACGGAACCGCCCCCCTCTCCACTAGATGATTGGGCGCGGTCCGCGCCCAATCACGGTCGGGTCAAGCCTTGGCAGCAGGGTTACGAGCTTGCCCTGGATTTCTTGGAAGACGGCGTTCCGGAAGGCGCGCGGGATATCGACGCCATGCTTGACGCGCTAGGCATCCGTTGCGAGACGATCACATTAGACGACCGGAGCATTCGCGGCGTGGCGCTTGCGGGGCCAAACCACCGGCCCGCCATTCTGTTGAACACCGCTCACGACACCTACCGCTTTCCATCGGGACAGCGGCATTCCAAGGCGCATGAGTTGTGCCATCTCTTGTACGACCGCGCCTACGGAACTCGCGTGGCTTTGGTCAGCGGACCCTGGGCGCCGCTGGAGCTTGAGCAGCGGGCAAACGCCTTCGCCGCCATGTGCCTGATGCCCCCCGCACGGGTTCGCGAAGCTCTCGCGGGAGCTGAACACCCCATCGATACCCCAGAGGGCGTAGCGGATACCGCCAAGGCGTTGAACACGAGTTTCACCGCAACCCTGAACCACCTCTACAACCTCGGGATTCTTGACGAGCCCTCCTGCGAAGCGATTCGAATGGCCTTGGAAGAGCGGTCCGCAATGGAACCCGCAAAGACTATGGAACGGGAAGAGGGATAAGCTTCCCTTTTCCCCCTCATCGCAAGCCATCCGCGCTTGCGCCTGCCTTAGAGCTCCCAGCCCTCGCGGTACTCCTCGCGGTATAGGAACCGGCTGTCCTCGGGATTGCTGGTGACCTCCATGTTTTCGGGATCGTAGATGATCTTCCGGCCCGCCTTCAGGGCCACGGCGGCGAGCAGCGCGGTCTCGTTGCACTCGGCCGCGCTGGTGAAGTTGCCAGGGGACTGTTCGCCGTTTAAGATGGCGTTGATCCATTTTTCCGTTCCGCCTTCGGTTTCATCGGGCGGCGGATCCGCGGATCCCGTG
>JAWOFY010000335.1:0-6484 GCA_046497285.1 Candidatus Hydrogenedentota bacterium | reverse complement strand
TCCAGGGGTATCCGCGCGCTGCGCGCGCATCAACCCCTGGCTACCATCTGTGACCCCGCTGGGGTCGTTTAGATAGTCCGCCCGTGCTGAAGGCGATCACAGCGCCATGAGCGCCACGTTGCGTTGGCCGTCGCGATGACGCCGGTGGGAATGAAAGCGCCCATCGCAGATGGTGCAAATACCAGAAACCTTGATATGCTGCGGCGGTACGCCGGCGGCTACGAGCTGGATGCGGTTGGTTTCCCACAGATCAAGGCGTCTTCCGTCGGCTGGCCATCCCTCCGCGGTCCAGCCGCGCGCCGTGTCCGGATCAACCTCGTAACAGCAGGGGCCGGCGGATGGCCCGATGAGCGCGAGGATGGCGTGGGGGGGAACCCCGTACGCGCGATTCAAGACCTCCACGCCTTGCGCGGCGGCGCGGTTCCGCGTCCCTTCGCGGCCCGCGTGAACCAACGCGATGGCGTGGTGATCGGGCGCGGCGAGAAAGACCGGCGTGCAATCGGCCACGGATATCACCAGGCCCAAGCCGGGAGTCTGCGTGGCCAATCCATCGGTGGCCGGAAACGGCGGGCTGTTGGCGAACCCCCGGCCCGCGTCGCCGGACTCAACCTCGACCACCCGCGCGCCGTGAATCTGTTCGCCGCGCACCAGACCGCCGGGAGCCGCGCCTAAAGCCCCGGCCCAGCGTTCGATCCGGTCATTACCAGCTCCGCCAAAGCGAAAATCGCCGTCGGCGCGCTCGGAGAGGGCGGCGACCCGCACGCCGTGGTCTTCGAGAAAAGCGAATCGCATCACAGGATGTACTTGCTCAGTTCTTGATCTTCCATGATATTCGCCAAACAGCGCTCGACCATGGCGGAGTCGATGTATAGCTCCTCGCCTTGCCGATCGGGCGCCTCGTAGGAGATCTCCTCAAGCAGATTCTCCATGATGGTGTGCAACCGCCGCGCGCCAATGTTCTCGGTCTCGTCGTTCACCTTTTGACAAAGCCGCGCGATCGTCTCTATGGCTTCATCGGCGAACCGCACGGAGACGCCCTCGGTTTCAAGCATGGCCTGGTATTGCTTGATCAGCGAGTTCTTGGGCTCCCGGAGGATGCGCCCGAAGTCTTGCGCGCCAAGATTCTCCAGCTCCACCCGGATGGGAAAGCGGCCCTGCAGCTCGGGGATCATGTCGGAGATGCGGGCGGTGTGAAACGCCCCCGCCGCGATGAAGAGGATGTGGTCCGTACGCACACTGCCGTGCTTTGTGGTGACCGTGCTGCCCTCGACGATGGGGAGGATATCCCGTTGCACGCCCTCGCGGGAGACGTCCGGCCCACTTTGGCCGGAAGAGCCCCGGCCAGCGATCTTATCGATTTCATCAAGGAAAACGATGCCCGCGTCCTGGGTCCGTTCGACGGCCTTTTGCGCGACCGTTTCCATGTCGATGAGGTTCTGCACTTCCTCTTGATGAAGGATGCGCCTAGCCTCGGCCACGGTCGTGCGGCGTTTTTGCGAGCGTTGGGGCATTAATTTGCCCAGCATGTCTTGCAGATTGAAGCCCATCTCCTCCAGGCCCGTATTGCCGAACACCTGCATCATGGAGGGTTGGCCCGAATCGCGCACCTCAATCTCGACTTCCCTTTCGTCGAGTTCGCCCGCGCGCAGTTTCTTGCGGATGACCTCCCGCGTGCGTTCCTCGGCTTGCTGTCCTTGATGGGCGGGAGGTCCCTCGTCGCCCGCATTGGGGTCGCCGGGGCGGAATCCTTGTTGGCGTTGCGGTTGCTGGCTCCGTTGCGGGGGCAACAGGATGTCGAGCAGCCGCTCCTCGGCATTTTGCTCCGCCTTCTCTTGGACTTCTTTTTCCATTTCCGCGCGCACCATGTTTACCGCCACCTCGGTGAGTTCCCGGATCATGGACTCGCAATCGCGGCCGACGTATCCGACCTCGGTGAACTTCGACGCCTCGACCTTGATGAAGGGGGCATCGGCCAGCCGGGAGAGGCGGCGCGCGATCTCGGTCTTGCCCACCCCCGTGGGCCCCATCATGACGATGTTTTTGGGAGCCACCTCCTCCCGCATTTCCTCCGAAAGCTGTTGGCGCCGCCAACGGTTGCGGAGGGCGATCGCCACTTTCCGTTTGGCTTCGTCTTGTCCGATGATGTAATTGTCGAGTTCGGCGACAATTTCTCTAGGTGTCAGCATGCTCATCCGGGATGGACCTCACGTGGTTGGTGAAACGCAGAGTGATGTTCACAGCGAAAACACCCGTCATTGTACGGGGAACCGCGGGGTAAGGCAAAAAACAGCCTCAGCCGTTCAAGAACGGCGCGAGCGTTTGCCGATCTATTGCGCCCTCGCGCAGAATGGTCCCCGTTTCGGGATCGAGAAGGGTGCTGGGTTGGGCCGGCGGCAGCATTCCGCCATCCAGTACGGCGCCCACGCCGGGCAAGTCAATCGCCTCGGCGCATGTCGCGGGAGCGGCGCCGGAGCGGTTGGCCGACGTCGAGGTCAGCGCCCCGCCAAATACCGCGCACAATTGCCGGGCGATTGCGTGACCGGGACAACGCACGGCGACTTTCCCGGAGGGTCCGAGCAGCAGCTCCGGGACTTCGGCCGTTGCGGGAAACAAGAGGGTGAGCGGTCCAGGCCAAAAGGCCTCGATAAGAGAAATCGCTTTATCCGGCGCGTCGCGCGCCACCTGCCCGAGCTGATTGGAATCGGCCACGATGAGAAGAAGGCCCTTGCTGGCGTCCCGGCCTTTCGCGTCCAACAGCCTTTCCAATGCGGGCCCGGAAAACGGATTGACGGCCAGCCCGTACACCGTTTCCGTGGGATAGGCCACGATGCCGTCTTGCTGCAGGATCTCGGCCGCAGTCCGAAAGCCGTGCGATTGTGCGGGAAGGATCTTCATTAGGAAAGCTCGGCGCGTCGAACGCGTTCGGCCGTCTTTGGGTTACTCAAGGCCTGCCAGCAAGTCCCGTAATTGGCCGAACGCGCGGCCCCGGTGGCTGATGGCGTGCTTGGTTTCTGGCGCGAGTTCCCCAAAAGTGGCGTCAAAGCCTTCGGGAATGAAGACCGGGTCGTAGCCAAAGCCGTTCGTTCCCCGGGGTTCTGGGGCGATGTGGCCTTCGACGGCGCCCTCGGCGATAAACTCCGTTCCTTCGGGATCCACGTATGCCGCGCAGCACCGGAACCGCGCCTGGCGAGCCTCTTCTCCGTCGTAAGCCGCCAATTCGCGAAAGAGTTTCGCGTTGTTGTCGGCATACGAGCAGCCTTCTCCCGCGTAGCGCGCCGAAAACACACCCGGAGCGCCGTTCAGCACGTCCACTTCTAGGCCTGAGTCGTCCGCCACACAGGGAACGCCTAGTGCGGCGGCGTAGTAACGCGCCTTCAGCAGGGCGTTTTCCTCGAACGTCTCCCCGTCTTCCACGGGCTCCTCGACGGGCGGATAATCGGCCAGCGTTCGGATGTTCCATGAGGTGTCCGCCAAGAGATTCGCGACTTCGGCGGCTTTGTCCCGATTGCCCGAGGCAACCACAAGTTCCCGGCTCACAGTCCCAGCGCTTCCTTTTGGTAGTCGAACAGCCGCTGAATACCGGTTTCGGCTAGGTTCAGCATCGCGTCCATTTCCCCACGGGAGAACGCATCTCCCTCCGCCGCCCCCGACACGCCGATATAGGCGCCGTCACTCCGCATGACGACGTTCATATCCACATCCGCCGCGGCGTCTTCTTCATAACAGAGATCCAGGCAGGGCTCGCCTTCCAGCATGCCCACGCTTGTCGCGGCGCATTGCCCAATCAAGGGGAGCCGCTGCAACTTCCCCTCTTGGACTAGAAGGGTGAGGGCGTCGTGCAAGGCCACGTACGCCCCCGTAATGGCCGCCGTGCGCGTCCCGCCGTCGGCTTGGAGCACATCGCAATCCAGCGTGACGCACCGTTCGCCCAGCGCGTATAAATCCACCGCGCATCGCAGAGAGCGGCCGATGAACCGGCTAATCTCCACAGCGCGCCCCCGGTGCGCGGATTCCCGGCTGATGCGCCCCGAGGCGCTGCGGGGGAGCATGGCGTATTCGGCCGTGACCCACCCCGCGCCTGACTCGCGGAGGAAGGCGGGAACCCGATCCTCGACCGTCGCGGTGCAGATTACCTGCGTATCCCCCGCGCTCATGAGCACAGCGCCTTCGGCAAATTTCGTGTACCGCCGCTCCATGGCGATGGGCCGCAAGGCGTCACACGGGCGATCGTCCGGCCGGATCATTGACTGGACGATCCGCCGGAGTGATCGCTGGTCTCGCTGGCTTGCTCTTCTGTCTCTTCTGTCTCGCCTTCTTCTTCGTCTCCCTGCCAAGCGACCTGCGTAACGCTGGGGTCCTGATGATAACGCTCGAGGAGGTCGTCAAACACGTCGTCCTCTTGAAGGATCTCGATTGCGCGTTGCAACTGGACGTCCTCCGCCTCTTCCTCCACATCGTCGCGATGGAGCTGGCGTTGCACCCCCAACTGTGTTTCGACGTCCATTTCCACCTCCACATCCGGCCGAATGCCTTCCTTGTCAATGGTGACATCGCCGGGGGTGTAATAATGGGCCGTGGTAAGGCGCAGGGCGCTGTTTTCAGGCCGGCGCAAGGGGATAAGGGTCTGCACGCTACCCTTGCCGTAGGTCTTTTCGCCTACCACAATGGCGCGGGCCCAGTATTGCAAGGCCCCCGTCACGATCTCCGACGAACTCGCCGTCTGTCCATTTACCAAGATGACCACGGGGAAGTTCTCGGGCAGTTCGGGGCTTTCCTCGGTGTACAACCGCAAGTCGTTCCCCGAGGCCTCCCCATTGGAATCGCGACCCTCTGTGTAGGTTACTAGGGTGTCTTGAGGCAGGAAGATTTCCGTCGTTTCTTTCGATGCGCTGAGGAGACCGCCCGGGTTCCAGCGGAAATCCAGGATCAGCGCCGTCATGCCTTCATCCTTGAGTTCGTCAATAGCTTCCCGCAATTCCTCGGCTGTGCCCGACTTGAAATCGCTGATGTAGATGTAGCCTATGCTATCCTCTACCAGCCGGGCTTCCTTGACGCTTTCAATGGGGATCTTGCCCCGTTCAATCTCCAGATCCAGCACTTCGGCCGTTTCGCCGTTGTCCGGCCGCCGCAACAGCTTAAGCTCCACGGTGGTGCCTTCCGGGCCGCGAATGCGTTGCGCGGCCTCGCTCAGGCTCATGCCGTGGGCGCTTTCTCCTTCGATTTCGACGATGATGTCGCCAGCCCGCACACCCTCACGTGAGGCGGGACTTCCGGCGATGGGTTGCACCACTTGTATGTTCTGCTCATCGTCTTGTTCGATGGAAATGCCGATCCCCTCGAACTCGCCCTGGTGGTCTTCGCGCATATTTTGGAGCATTTCCGCCGAGACGTAGGAGCTGTGGCGGTCCAGGGAGTTCATCATGCCCACGAGCGCTCCTTCGACCACTTCATCGATTTCGGGCTCTTCGACATAGTTCTCCATGATTTCATTGAGAACGTCGCCTATGGGCGCAATGCTCCGATAAATATCAGCTTGATCTTCCGCTGCGAACACCCGGTTCGCGAAGCCATTGGACAGCACAAGCACGGTGCATACAAGAAACGCGAACAGCGTAAAGAAGTGAGACTTTGTGCTACGCATGATTTCCTCCAACCGGCCCGTTCAAGGACCATGTGACCACTTCCGCCGCAGAGCAAAAAAGGCGCCCTTGGCGGGGGAGTCCGTATTCACGAAAATGATACCAAAAGCCTATCTTTCTTGCGAACAAATGGATAGGCTGTTTTACTTCCGCGCGACGCGCGGGTTGTCTCGCCGATTTCTTGCCGGGGCGCCTTCGTTTGGGGTTCTTCGCCGCAAAAGGGTGATAGGAGACCGCCACATGCCGCTAGCCTCCCGAGGGCGCCGAGACAGTAAGTTTATCGGGTCTATTATAGCATACTTACCATGAAACCCGGACTAAGCCTTCAAACCCGAATCGCCGGGTAGGTTGGTGTGCAGGGTGTTTGCATCCCCCGGCCCTTCGGGCCACCCGCTTCCAAGGGGGAATTGGCTTCCTCACCTATAGGGTAAAAACGGTTTACCCGATGTGGCCGCTGCGCAGAGTAAAATTCCCCCTTCGAGAAGGGGGATCAAGGGGGATGTGGGAAACCCGCTCAAGTCACACATGCCCTGCCCGGTTTGACATTGAACCTGCTAATGGCTACCATACGGCAATTCCGCAAGGCGCTCACATCAATCCTAATTGCTGAAGCGGCGGAGTGTCTCAAACCCGAGGAGAACATCCCCTTTCCCCCTGCAAAGGGGGAAGAGTAACGCGGCCTTCCAGACGGCTATATATGCCGGCAAGATGTCGGCGCTACGTCTCCTCCGAACGGGCGCTGAGTTCCGTCTTGGACGGCGGCTTTGGGGATGCTAAAGAGACATGCCACCCCGCAAGATTCCACGAACGGGAGAAGTACAGCCAATGCACCCCTATCGCACCCA
>JAWOFY010000236.1:0-2543 GCA_046497285.1 Candidatus Hydrogenedentota bacterium | reverse complement strand
TCGGGTCCTGGCCCCACCGCAGCGTCGAACCCCGCCTCGCGGACGGCGGCGAGCGCTGTATCGTTCCGGCGGTTGTAGGGGAAGGAAAAGTGCCGGGGCGGTTGCCCCAACTCGTGCGCGATTCGATCCCTTGAGCCGCGCGTTTCGTCTTCCGCCATGGCGTCCCCGTGGGTTTCGAGGTCCAGGTGCTCCCGCGTGTGCGCGCCAAACTCGAACACGGGATACCGTTCCTTCAATTCCCGCACGTCGTCCCACGTCATCGTCAATCGCGGCGACTCGGCGAAGGGTTCCAATTGCGCCTCCAGTTCCGCCAGCACACGGCTCCGCTCCTCGGGCAGCGCTTCAAGCAACTTGGCCGCCATCGCGCGGTAGGCCGCCGTGACAGATTCGGCATTGCGCAGGGAAAACGGTTCGCCGTCCAATGTAATGTGATCCCTTGTCCGCGCTCGAAACAAGCTGTAGAGTTGGTCCACCCACTGATTCTCGCCCCGATCGATGTATCCCGTCGGGAGAAACAGCGTAGCGGGAAAGCCATATTCCGCTAGGACCGGCGCCGCCACGGTCAAATTGTCCAGATACCCGTCGTCAAACGTGATGACCACGGTCCCGGGCTCCGGGTCCTCGCCCTTGGCAATCGTCTCCGTCAGGTCCCCCAATGATACAACATGCCGCCGTGCAGCAAGGAAGGCCATCTGGTTCGCGAAACGTTCCGGCGCCATCCAATTCGCGGGATCAATCCATTCGGCGGCGCTTCTTTTGGCGACGCTGTGGTACATGAGGATGACCGCGCCCCGAATCTGTTTACGCCGCACATACCACTTATCCACCCCCGTCCAGCCCAAGACGCTGTGCAGACTGTGCAACAAGCGTCGGCGCATGTTCGGCCGGTGCGCCGTGACGAGGGGCGTCAACTTGTGGCCTTCGTTAGCCACGTGATCGTTCATGGGCTGAGCGGTTCCTATAGTATAGCGGTCTCACGTCATGTGCCCAAGGGGGACAACATCTTCCTTAGTCCCCCCCTTCAAAGGGCGAATCTCCCGGCCATATCTCCCGAGCGGCGCCACGTCCATTCCCCATCACCCGCCGCTGCCGTTATCGTCGCCGCGGGGTTGGGCGGGGCCGCTGGCGTCGGCGGATTCGGTGACTTCTTCTTCCTTGGCGTCGGCCACGGCGCGGGCGACGGCGCTGACTTGGGCGCCTGGGCTTGGGGTGATGATTTTCACGCCTTGGGTGTTTCGGCCGATGACGCGGATATCTTTAACGGAGGTGCGTATGACGATGCCGTCGGTGGTGACGACGACGATTTCGTCTTGGTCGTCCACGGTGAGCATGGCAACGACTTTGCCGTTGCGTTTGGTGGTGCGCATGTTGATGATGCCGGAGCCGCCGCGGTGTTGCAGGCGGTATTCGCCCACCTTGGTGCGCTTGCCGTAGCCGTTTTCCGACACGGTGAGGACGGTCCATTCATCGTCGGCTACGGACATGCCGATGACGCGGTCGCCCTCGGCCAACCGAATGCCGATAACGCCGCGGGCGGAGCGGCCCATGGGGCGCACGTCCTTGCCGGGGAAGCGGATGGCCATCCCCTCGCGCGTGGCGATGAGGATGTTGTCGTCGTCGGAGGTGATGTGGACACCGATGAGTTCGTCGGCGTCATCCAGGCCGATGGCGATGATGCCCGTCGCGCGGGGGTTGCTGAAGGCTTTGAGGTTGGTCTTTTTCACGATGCCGTTGGCCGTCACCATGAATACCATCTTGCCTTCTTCCTTGAGGTCGCGCACGGGTAGGAAGGCGGTGACTTGCTCGCCCTCGTTCAAGTCGAGCACATTGACGATCGCGCGGCCACGGGCGGTGCGGCCGGCCTTGGGCAGTTCGTGCACCTTGCGCCAGTAGACGCGGCCCTTGTTCGTGAAGAAGAGCATGTACTGGTGAGCCGAGGCCACGAAGAGGTCGCACACGAAATCCTCGTCCTTGGTGTCCATGCCGGCGATGCCGCGACCGCCCCGCCGTTGCTGGCGGTAGGTGCTGACGGGGACGCGCTTGATGTACCCCTTGTTCGAGACGGTCACGACCATGTTCTCATCGGCGATGAAGTCCTCCAGGGCGAATTCTTGCATCTCTTCGAGGATGGCGGTGCGCCGATCGTCGCCGTATTTCTCCTTGACTTCGAGGATCTCGCGCTTGACCTCGGCCAGGATGGTGCGCTCGCTGGACAGGATGTGCCGCAGCCGTTCGATTTCTTGGAGCAGGGCGCGGTATTCTTCGTTGAGCTTCTCGCGTTCGAGGCCGGTCAAGCGTTGCAGGCGCATGGCGAGGATGGCGTTGGCTTGCCGCTCCGAGAGGCCGAAGTGCTCCATCAGATTGGCGCGCGCCACGTCGGTATCCTCCGATCCCCGGATGATCTTGATGATCTCGTCGATGTTGTCCAGCGCGATGAGCAAGCCTTCGACGATGTGGGCGCGGGCTTCCGCCTGGTTGAGGTCGTATTGCGTGCGGCGGCGGACAATCTCGCTGCGGTGCTGGATGTAATGGAACAGGATCTC
>JAWOFY010000164.1:0-5913 GCA_046497285.1 Candidatus Hydrogenedentota bacterium | reverse complement strand
GGATGCGAATGGAGAAGCTTCCCGAGAGGTAACGCCCGGTCCACGATTGCTTGTTCTTCTCGACCTGTTTCGGCGTCCCCTGGGCCACGATCTGGCCGCCGTGGATGCCCGCGCCGGGCCCGAGGTCGAGCACGTGGTCCGAGCGGCGGATGGTGTCTTCATCGTGTTCGACGACGATGACCGTATTGCCGAGATCGCGGAGACGCTCCAGCGTCTGAAGCAGCTTGAGGTTGTCGCGTTGGTGGAGGCCGATGCTGGGCTCGTCGAGGATGTAGAGCACGCCCACGAGGCCGCTGCCGATCTGCGTGGCCAGGCGGATGCGTTGCGATTCGCCGCCGGACAGCGTGCCCGCCGCGCGGTCGAGCGAAAGGTAGTCGAGCCCCACGTTGACGAGGAATCCCAGGCGTTCGCGGATTTCCTTGAGCACCCGCTCGGCGATTTGCTGTTGCGTGGGGGTGAGTTCGAGCGTTTGGAAGAAGTCCAAGGCTTGCGCGATGGACGCCTCGGACACGTCCATGATGGTGCGGCCGTTCACCTCCACGGCGCGGGCTTCCGGCCGCAACCGCGCGCCCTTGCAATCCGGGCAGGGCTTGCTGGCCATGAACTCGCTGATCATTTCCCTCGCGCTGCTCGATTCGGTTTCGCGGTACCGGCGCTCAAGGTTGGGTATCACCCCCTCGAAGGGCTGCTTCATGTCCTTTTTCCGGCCGCCCGTCTTCGAGAAATCGATAAGCTCGCCTCCGGAACCGTAGAGCACGACGTCGCGGAACTCTTGCGGCAAGGCGCGCCACGGCGTCGAAACGCGCTGGCCGTAATGGTGGCACACGCATTCGAGCGCCCGGCGGTACATGCCGTCCAACATGCGCCGCATGCTCCAAGGCTTCACCGCGCCCTCGGAAATCGAGAGCTGCGGATCGGGGACGACGAGATCCGGGTCCACTTCCGTGGTCACGCCGAGACCCGTGCACGTGGGGCAGGCTCCGCGCGGATTGTTGAACGAAAACATGCGCGGGGCCAGCTCCTCGAAGCTGATTCCGCAATCCGGACAGGCGAAATGCTCGCTGTGCAGCGTCTCCGTGGGTTCGCCGCCGGGCTGCTCTTGCCACACGCGCAGCATGCCCTGGCCCAGGTGGAGGCTGGTTTCCACGCTATCCGTCACCCGCTTGCGGATGCCCTCCTTCACCACGATGCGGTCCACGACAACGTCGATGTCGTGCTGGACGTAGCGCTCCAGTTCCGGGACCTCTTCCAGCGGGTAGAAGGCTCCATCCACCCGCACCCGCGTGAAACCTTGCTGGCGCACGTGGTCGAACACCTTCTGATACGTGCCCTTGCGCTGACTCACCAGCGGCGCGAGGAGTTGGATGCGCGTCTTCTCCGGCAAGGCGAGGATGTGGTCCACGATGGTCTGCGGCGTTTGCGCCTCAATGACCTTGCCGCACTTGTAACAGTGGGGCGTGCCGATCCGGGAGAAGAGCAGGCGGAGATAGTCGTGGATCTCGGTGACCGTGCCGACCGTGGAACGCGGGTTGCGGTGGGTTGTCTTCTGTTCGATGGAAATGGCGGGGCTCAAGCCTTCGATATAGTCCACGTCCGGCTTATCCATCTGGTCGAGGAACTGCCGGGCGTACGCCGACAAGCTTTCGACGTAGCGGCGCTGGCCCTCGGCGTAAATCGTGTCGAAGGCCAAGGTGGACTTGCCCGACCCGCTCAAGCCCGTTACCACGATCAGTTTATTCCGCGGGATGACCAAGTGCAGATTGGCGAGGTTGTGTTCGCGCGCGCCGCGAATTTCGATCACGTCGCGGTTCTTTGGAGACTTTGGTGGCATTACTCGAAAGAAAACTCCGGATTGGTCCGATGGGCGGTCACACAGGGAAGCGCCCCAAGCGCGCTTCCTTATCCATAGGGGGCACATTCATGGTACGCTGTACGGGCCACGTGAGGCAAGCCGCTGTAGTGGCCTCTGATCGCCGGGTAATGACTCTGTTCCAGTGAGATACATCCCCCTTGATCCCCCTAAAAAGGGCAATTCTACATGAGGGCCGGCAAGATGCCGGCGGTACGTAATGGTGGTTAACATCCCCCTTGCTCCCCCTTCTAAGGGGGAATTGAGAGGGACATCCCCCTAGCCCCCTTCCCAAGAGGGAATGGGCGCGGAAAATTCCCCCTTTTGAAGGGGGGGGGCCGCAGGGCCGGGGGATGTAAACACCCTACAACACCAACCTGCCCGGGGATTCGGCAGTGCGGTGGAGGATCCCCACACACCTCTAATCTTTGAACGGGGATCAAGGGGGATGTTATTCCCCGGCGCGGCGTCCTTACCCAAGGCTTGGGGACATAATTCGACGCATTGAAACGCCTTTGAGGGTGTTCGCTGGGGTACCCTTAGCCGTTCAGCACGCCTCGGTAGAGGTCTACGTCTTCGTAGGCGCCGTGCAGGTAGACGGCTTCGCGGATGACGCCAACGTGTTCGAAATCCAGGGCTTGGAGAAAGCCGGCGAGGGGGGCTTCGCGGCGAAGGACCGGAATGGAGACCCGTTGAATCTCTTGTTGGCTGCTGGCTTGTTTGAGCAGGGCGCGAAACCCTTTTTGCACGCTGGAGGCTTCGTAGTCGGCTTCCTCGGCCATCCAAATCCACGCCATGGCGACGCCGCTGATGCTTTCGGGCCGGACGCGGAACAGGCCGAAGGGGGCGCCGTTGCGGCGGATGAGCATGAATTCTTGCTCAGTCATCTGGGAATGAAGCGCGTCCATTTCCCGATCGTAGCGCGTGGCCAGAAACGCGCCGGTTTCGGTGAAGAGGAAGTAGGCGGTCTCGCTCCAGTTTTCCCATCGCACCAGGCGTTCCGCGTCGGCTTCCTCGATGGGCCGCATGCCCACGCTCATGCCAAAGGCCGCTCGCGCCATGGTGAATAAGGAGGGTTTCCGCCGCTGGCCGATGGCGCCGTACACGCGGGTGAAATTGACCCCTTGGGCAGAGAGCAGGTTGAACGCCGACACGGCCGCCGCCATCCATTCCCGCTGGGATTCACACCAGGGCTCATACGGCGTACGGAAAGACCCCGTGAGCGCATGGTGCGTAGCCGTTCGGCCGCCGCCGCAGAGGTTGCGGATCCAACACCGCCGGCATACGCCGGTGGTGCGCGCGCCGGCGTCCTCGAACGGCCGCAACACCTCTTCGTCCACCTCGCCTGTATTGACATTGCCCGCGCGATAGACCTCCCAGCCCAGCATGCGTCCCGAAGGGTATAGATCGCCTCGGGCATCCACCGCCAGTTCGTGCAATCCCGCGGGATCCGAGCGGGCGTTGGGGCGGCCTTCGTAAATCTGTCTGAACAGGCTGGCCACGGGGTCCAGGCGAAAATACTGGTGACGCAGGAGTTGCTGCGCGTAGTACACCGCGCATTCACTCAACCCTTCGACCATCTCGGCGGGATTAAGGCCGGGATTGGCGACATACGCGCCGTCGAGGTCGAGTTCCATGGCGGGAAATTCCGCTTGGTGAAGCGTCTCAACCACCCCGCCAAATTCGGGATGACCGGGCCGGATAACAACCGTGGCCTCGGCGTCGTGTTTCCGGAGGGCTTGGACAAGCTTGGACAGGGCGTTGAGTGAACCGTACCGGCCGTCGGTCAAGCGCTCGAGGACAGCCTTGATCGCCTCATTGCCGGAAGGCAGACTCACCCGCACGCTTAGAGCGTGTCCCTTTAACGCGTCCGGCAATCCATCCACGCGGATGTCCCGCAGCAAGACGGAGACCGTCAGCGTCTTCCCGGCCAAGCGCGCCAGATGGGACGCCCCGGCGCAACAATCCGCCAGCAACGTGGGCTGACGCACGGCGGCCGGTTCGACAAACTCGAGATGCAACGCGGATTGCGCCCCGGAACGGCTCAGCAATAACTCCACCGCCCGTTGCGCTTGGGCGGAGGCCGAAGGCGCCACGAGTGCGGCTGAAGAGGCCTTGCTTGAGCGAAGCCAAGCGCGCCATCCGCCCTTGTTCGGGCTTGCCGCCCCCTCATTGCGTGAAGCGCCATCCTCGTCCGTTTCTTCAGGCGCGGGCAGTTCGACCGTGAGGCGTTTCAGACCGCGCTCGACCTCGAATTCCTTCTGGAGCTGTTCTTTCGATGGGGCGGGCAAGATGGCCTTCGTTGCGCGAAGCCACTCCAGTTCGCCCACGACCTCGTTGAGTTCGGTGGTGGAATGCGTGTCTCGCAGCAAATGGATGATGCGATTGATGGGGGTCTCTGGGTAATGGGCGAGGACATCCCATGAGATTTCGTCGCATTCAAAACAGAAACACGTCTCGGGATCAATAGCGTAGCCTTTGCCGTTGTATTCGAAGCGGTGCAGTTGTTCGCGCGCCATCAGTAGGCCCCCAACGTGCCTTTGTCGCGGCTCCAGTTTTCCATGTAGCGGAAACAGGCTATGCCCAAGGTGGTCCACAAAAGACAACTCAAAATAAGGAAGTAAAAAGCGTAATTCTCAAACACCCCCCATCCGACTCCTTCGATCAACACCTCCTTCAGGCAAATGGAGGCGTTGGTCACGGGCAGCGCATGGACGATCGCGCGCAGGTACATGGGCCAGCCCTCCAGGCTTTCCTGAGCGGGAAACGCGAGGCCGATCATGGCGAGGCGGATGATCATGGCGATTTGGCCGGTCTGTTTGAAGATCAGGACCAGTCCGCCGACCATGAATCCAAAGCCAATGAGGTTTAGATAGGTCAGCGCCAGCAACATGACGGTCGGAAGGGGCGCAAAGTAGAGCGTGCCTTCGACCGACCATGCGATGAGCGCAATGATGATGCTCAGCGAGACGATGCTGCTCACGGCCGCTACGAAACTGCGCGCCAAGAAATTGGTGACCAGTCCATGCGGACTCATGCAGACCTGTTCGAGTTCGCCCGTGCGGGCCATCCCCTGGAGTCCCTGGGTGAACAAGCCCACGATGCCGAAGGCGAAAATCCCGATGATGAAACCGAGCCCCCCATCGACGGCCTGTTCAGCCATGTCCTCAATCTGGCCCCGGCCGTACATCAGGGCTTGAATGAGCATGAGCAGCATGCCGTAGCCAATGAGAATGCCCGTCAGCGACGCGAACCAGTACCGGCGCATGATAATCAGGCCCCGGACGATTTCAGCTTTGAGTACAAGAAAGAAACCCATGATGCCGCGCTACTCCGTCGCACCCGGGCGGGGATGCCCGTTGGTGAGCTTCAAAAAGACACTCTCCAGGTTTTGTTGCCGTTGCTGGATGCCCCGGAGCCGAAGCTGTTGGCGCTGAAGCGTCTGCACGGTCCCGTAAATGGCCTGGCTGCGCAATTCGGGCTCCGGATCAATCTTCACCAGGCACATGGGACCGTCCTCCGTGTCTTCCAACGCCGTGGACACAACGCCAGGCACCGCCTCAAGCAACCGTGTATCGGGATGGCGATCCAGACGGAATTCATACACTTGCTCCGAAAAGAGATCGAGGAGTTTCTCGGTGGGTTCGCAGGTGATTAACTCGCCGTCCTTCACAATGCCGATCCGGTCGCAAAGCTCCTGAGCCACGTTCATGTCGTGGGTCGTGACCACGGCGCACTTGCCCTGCTCGCGGGTCATTTCCACGACCTTGTCCTTGATCGCACGGCTGCTTTGGACGTCGAGGCCGGTCGTTGGTTCGTCCAGCACGATGACGGGCGGATCGGCGATGAGCGCGATGCAAATGGCCAGCTTCTGTTTCTGCCCCTGCGACAACTGACGGACCTGCACGTCGCCCTTTTGCGAGAGCCCGATGAAGTCCAGCAAGTACTCCGTCCGTCGCCGCAACACTTTGCCGCGGACATCCTTTAGCCTTTCGGCTATCTTTAATCTAACACAAAAAAAGAGATAAAAAAATAGTTATCCACCGGGGCTTTTTCAATGGTAT